>JBOHED010000140.1:0-10384 GCA_050700915.1 Actinopolymorphaceae bacterium
AATCTCCTGGTATGGCGGAACCCCCGCCGGTTCGCCCTTGACCGCCACGGTGATCTCGACCGGCTCCTGGTACTTCCGTCCCTCGTCGTCGGCGTTCTGCTGGATCGCGACGTAGTAGTGGCCGGCGAGTGAGGCTGCCTGAATGGTGTCGCCGCCGCCATCCTCCCGGTTGCGGTAGCGAACCTCCGGCAACGTCGCATGGAAGACCTGGTTCTGCGAATAGGTTCTCGTCGTACCGGTGAAGTTCTTCGTGGACCCACCCGGCAGGAAGAGCTCGGCCCGGTCGGGGCCGTACGCGCGGATCTCCACCTTCTCGCCGAGCTGTCCCAGCTGACTGTCCAGGGCCGGGTTCTCCGGGAGCCGGAAGGTCACGGCGACTGACTGACCCCAGTCGGCACGTACCTGGTAGAAGAGCTGCTCACCCGGCTGCAGCGTCCCCGTCCAGGTGCCTGGCGTCAGCGTCGTCGCGTCAGCGAAGCCACCACCACCGTCCGCCTTGCCCAGGCTCTGCCCGGCTGGAAGCGCGCCAAAGTCGATGTCGGCCTCCTCGACCGGCTCAGGCAGCTGTCCGACGTTACCGTCGAGCGGTGGTTCCTCGATCACGACGAGTTCCATGGGATCCTCGGGACCACTCCCCGCACCCTCCTCCTCGCCGCGTTCGACCTTCAGAAGCAGCCGGTCGGACGTCTTGCACTCCTCGGGGACGTACGTCGAGGCTGAACTGTTGCCGGTCGGCCCCTGGAACACCGAGGCGTTGAGGAAGTCCCTGGTCGAGCTCCACTCGAACGCGGCGCCGTTCGCCCACGTGCATTCCTCGTCCCCGGCCGGGGTGAGCAACTCGAGCTTCAGCTGTTCGGACGTGGCGGCCGAGCCACTGCGCTTCTCCGGGCGGCTCGTCGCGGCGGCGTGCAAGGTGGAGCCGGGAGTGCGCTTCAGCATGTAGTACTTGATCCTTGCGTCCTGCGCGGCCGGCTGGGCGAGTGTGTCTGTGTACTGGCCGGCACCGATCTCCGGTGCCTCGCGGGGCTGGAGTCCGCCAATGACCGGCTTACCGGAGACCGCGAAGTCCTTGAACGCACGAAGCGCCGACTGGTCCAGGCTGGCCGCGAGGTCATCCGCGTCCTGCGCGTCGTAGTAGGTCCCACCGCCGGCGTCGGCGATACAGGACAGCTGATGCTTCGCGCCGGCCCCGACGTGCAGGCCCACCACGTCGATGGTGAGGTCGATGCCCCTGGCGTGGATGTCGCGCGCGACGAGACAGGGATTGGGGCTGCAGGTCTCCTCGCCATCGGAGACGAGCAGGATCGTCCGCTTGCCTTCGCTGCCGAGGTCCTTGGCCGCCTGCTTGAGGCTGTGCGCGATCGGGGTCTCTCCGTACGGCTTGTACTTCGCGATCGCGCTCTTCAGCGCCGGCTTGTCCGCCGGCTGGATCGGAACCACGAGCTGCGAGTCCGTACACGCACCAGGATCGGACTTCTCGAAGACCGTCGCGCCGTAGACCCGCAGACCGACGACAGCCTCGGCCGGAAGCTTGTCCACAACGGTGTTCAGTGCCTGCTTGGCGGCGTTGATCTTGGTGGTGCCAGACTGGTCCGGCTCTTTCATCGACCCCGACGAGTCGAGGACCAGCAGCAGCGACCCCTGGCCTGTCTCGCCTTCGTCGAGTGCGGCAGCGGAGTGGGCCGGCGCCGCATGGGCAGGACGCTGTGCCGCGACCGCCGGCGTGACGAGAAGTCCCGCCACCAGGGACAACGCCGCGACGATCATCAAGGGCAGCAGGGCTGATAACGGCAGACAGGAACGGTACGCAGCTTTGCCCAACATGCTCGCCATCCTGGAAACTGAACCGCCCCGGGATGTCCGGAGGCTCGGTGTCGTGGGTCAGGCGGCCTTTGCGTGGCCGGTTCGGTGAGAGTAGTGGATCTGTTCGACCTGGATGGGTGTGATGTCGTTGAGGGACTCGAGTGTGCGTTCAGTGTTGAAACCAGTGCACCTCATCGCCTCGATCGGATCCTCCGATGGTGCGTAGTCGGCGTCCCGGTCGATGGTGGGTGCACCTTCCGAGAAATGAACTCTCCGGAGATGCCGGGCGCTTCGAGCAGGCGCTGTATTACCTCTGTGACGAGCCTGCGGAGAGCGAATCGCTACGCAGGGGAGTCGCGAGCGCACGCACCGAATTGGTTGCTGGTGAGAGCAACCTGGGCGTCTTCTCATTCGTCTTGAAGGGGGAAATCGTGACCACCACGGGGTGAAGTGCGGTGTGGACGCAGGCGTTCGTTCTCGACGGCCATTCGCCTGCTACCCTGCAATTCCTACCGAATCAGTGTGAATAATAACCCCATACCGTTCACTTCGACACAAAGGAGCGCAGTGAGCACTGGTACGACACACCGGCCTCGGGTGCTGATGGTGGGTGCGTACGAACGCGACAACTTCGGTGACCTGCTGTTCCTCCTGGTGACCGAGAAGTACCTGCCGAACGCGCAGATCACCGCTGCCGCACCTTTCAGCGCCGACATGACGGCGCTACTGGACCGCAAGGTCGAGGCCTACGGACCGCTGCTGCAGGGTGAGGAGTTCGACGCGGTCTGGACGGTCGGGGGCCAGGTGGGCGGCACTGACCTCAGGAGCGCGTTCCGGATGTCGGCCCCGCCGGAGCTCGCCCGGGAATTCCAGCGCAGCTCACCGGCCCGGCGGGAGGAGATGCTGCGGAGGGCGGTCGGCGATGTCCATGTCGCGTCCCCTTACCTTCCCTCACTCGCCACCTATCCGCGCAATGCCGGCGCGATCTCGGTGCTCAACTCGGTCGGCGTCTCCGGGATCAGGGGCGCCGGGCGCTATCGTCGGGAGGAGCTCATCGCCCTCGTGCGCGCCGGCACCCTGATCTCGGTCCGCGACAAGGAGTCGAGCAACTACCTCACCGAGTTGGGGATCGAGCACCGCCTCGTGCCGGACGCCGTGCACGCGATCAGTGTGCTGCGGCCCGCGGAACGCAATCCCGAGTCGGACGTGGCGATCTTCCAGGCGTCGAGATCCATCCTCACCAACCTCGGTCACGCCGATGTCGCGGCCGCGTTGGTCGGAAGCGAGCACCTCAGGGGCCTGCGGATCCGACTGCTGATGGCGGGCACCGCCGCCGGCCACGACTCGGTTGCCGACTTCGACCAGGTCATCGCGCACGCGAAGCGGATCGACCCGCAGGTCGACATCGAGATCCTCGACGAGCGGCGTCCGTTCGACCTCTGCGACCGGATGCGAGAGGCGCGAGTCGTCATCGGCACGTCCCTGCACGTGCGGATCATCGCCTGTGCGTACGGCATTCCGCGGGTGACACTGTCCCGAACGAAGCCGACGCGGTACGCACGGGTCTGGGACCCGGAGATGCCGTTCGACGTGTCCCTGGCCGGGCTCGACGCGGCCGTCGGTGCCGCGCTGGAGGCGGCGGAGCGGCCCGAGGTCCTCGCCAGGTCGCGGGAGCTCTCCCAACTCGCCCACGACAACCTCACCGCCTTCGCCGAGCAGGTCACCACCCTGGCCGCGACGCAGACCGCCGAGGACAAGGCCAGGCGTCGGGAGGCGCGGCAGCGTGCCGAGGGGGCGTTGCTCGCGAGTCGTACCGAGGAGCTGAAGCGGGCCCGCAGGGAGCTGACGGCCATCCGGTCGACCCGCACCTACCGGCTCTCCCAGAAGGCGGGCAGGATCGCGCGGGCCATCCGCCGGTCGCTCGGCGCCAAGGCCACCGCAGGCGCGGCGTAGATCGCAGCGGCCATCGGCGTCGGGTATCCGCGGCCGGCATCCGCCGTCCGGACGTTCCCCTCGAACGCCCGGACGGCGACCCCGGCCCCTTGCCCAGCGCACGCCGGCCGACTCACCTGCCCGCTCGTCGACGGCGTACGCCCCCTGCGCGGTCAGCGAAGGGGCGGATCTACCAGAAAGACTCGATGCAGGCCGGTACGCCGGAGCAGGTCGAGCGCGCGCACGTTGGGGTGGCGGATGATGACGCCCCCGCCGCGGGCTCGACAGGCCCGATGGGTTCCGAGCAGTGCCGCCAGCGTCGTCGACGACAGCTGGTCGATCTTGGACACGTCCACGATGAGGTTGCGGACCCCGGCGAGAACGAGGTCACGGAGTTCCCACCGCAGTTCGGCCATGCCGCTCGCGACGAGCGCCTCGGTCAGGATGACCTCCGCCTCGCTGTTGACGAGAGTCCTTCCAGTTGCCCCCATGGCCACTCCCCGAGGTTGCGTCCGAGAATTCTGCGCGTACGGATCCACAGTGTCGAAACCGCTTTGAGTTCGTCCGTCCGGTTACTTTGCGATTGCATGACGAAGTCCTCGGGAGGGGACTCGAAACGCGTCGCCTTGCCTTCTTTGGCAGCATGGCCCCATGCCGACGCGGGTACTCGTGGTGGAGGACGACGACCGGATCAGGTCGGTCCTTCGCCTCGCCCTTGAGGACGAGGGCTACGCGGTCACCGAGGCGGTGGCGGCGGAGGCGGCCCTGCGGCAACTTCCCGCCGTGTCTCCCGACCTCATCATCGTCGACCTGATGCTCGGCGAAATGGACGGTTTCACCTGTATCAGGGAGATTCGCCGCCGCAGTGATGTGCCGATCATCATCGTCAGCGCGCGGGTCGACACCCACGACATCGTCGCCGGTCTGGAGGCCGGGGCCGACGACTACGTCACCAAGCCGTTCCAGATCAAGGAGATCACCGCGCGGCTCCGGGCGCTCCGCCGTCGGCTCCGGGTGGGCAGCGACGCGGAGACGCCCGCGGACGTCGTACTCGACTCCGATCCCGAAGCCCGGCTGGTGCTCTCGCCGGCGCGGGGGACGCTGCGGCGTAGTGGACAGGACCTGCACCTCACGCTCACCGAGTTCCGGCTGCTGAGCGAGCTCGCCAGCCCGCCCGGGCGCGTCCTCAGCCGGCAGGTGTTGCTGGAGTCGGTGTGGCAGCACGGTTTCTTCGGCGACGAGCGGATCGTCGATGTCCACGTCCGCCGGCTGCGTACGAAGGTCGAACGTGATCCGGCGACTCCCCGCCTCGTCGTCACCGTCCGGGGACTGGGCTACCGGCTGGATCCCTCGTGAGCCGGATGGACCCGTGGGGTCCCGGATGAGCCGGGTGGTGCGTGCCCGCGGGCTCCGTGGGCGCGTGGTGCTCGCCTTCGGCGTGGGCGCGCTGCTGGTGTCTGCGATCTTCGCCGTCCTGACCTACACCCTGGCCCAGAGTTACCTGCTCACCCAGCGGGAGCAGACCGTGCTGCGGCAGGCGTACGTCGATGCCAACTTCCTGCGCGGTCGGCTGGAGACTGCCGGCGCCGACATGCCGACCATCCTCACCGCGAGCTCTCCTTCGGCCGACGCGACCATCGTCGTCACCCGGGACGGGCGCTGGTACGCGTCCTCGCTGCAGGCGGGTCGCGAGTCGCTGCCGCCCTCGGTGCGTGCCGAAGTGGAGTCCGGGAGGCCCGCGTCGATGCGGACCCGGCTGGACGGTGAACCGGTCCTCGTCGTCGGGTTGCCGCTGCGGGCGGTTGATGCGTACTTCTACGAGGTCGTCTCTCTCGCCGAGTTGCAGGAAACTCTCCGGATCCTCGGCACTGTTCTTCTCGGTGGCGCTCTGGTTGCCGCGGCCGCGGGTGGTGGGCTCGGCGTGTGGGCGAGCCGGTCGGTGCTGCGGCCGTTGAACGAGGTCGCGAGCACGGCCGCCCAGATCGCGGGCGGCCAGCACGACACCCGGCTCGCGGCGACGAGGGACCCCGATCTCGCCACCATCGTCGGTTCGTTCAACAGCATGGTCGACACGTTGCAGCAGCGGATCCAGCGCGACGCCCGGCTTGCCGCCGACGTGAGCCACGAGCTGCGCTCGCCGCTCACCACACTGGTGGCGAGCGTGGAGATCCTCAACACCCGGCGGGCCGAGCTGCCGCCGCGGTCCCAGCAGGCGCTCGACCTGGTGGCCGCGGAGCTGGAGCGGTTCCGCACCCTGCTCGACAACCTGCTGGAGCTCGCCCGGATGGAAGCCGGCGTCGACACGCGGATGACCGAGCCGTTGCCCCTCGCCGAACTCCTCTGCCACACACTGCGCCGGTCCGGACGCTCGCCCGACCTGCTCGTCGTCGAGTCGGACGCGAAAGTGAAGGGCGACAAGCTGATGCTGGAACGGATGTTCGGCAACCTCTTCGACAACGCCGAGATCCACGGGAACCGGCTCGTACAGGTCAGGCTCCTCCCCGATGCCAGCAGGGACGCCGGGGACGCCGACAGCGACGGCCGGGTGCTGGTGTTGGTCGACGACGACGGTCCAGGTGTGCGGCGGGAGGACCGGGAACGCATCTTCGAGCGGTTCGCGACCGGGCGGACGGCGCGGCGGTCCTCGTCCGGTACCGGGCTCGGCCTCGCCCTCGTGCGCGAGATGGCGTCGGCGCACGGCGGAGCGGTCTGGTGTACGGACCGCCCGGAAGGTGGGGCACGCTTCGCCGTCTCGCTCCCGACGGCGGCGTCATGAGGCGGCGATCCGGGGCCCTGTCCCCGCTGTCCCTGGCGACCGCCGTCCTGTGTGCGGCCGCGGCGCTGCTGGCGGGATGTGCGCTGCCGAGCCAGGGTCACCCGACGCTGATCGAACCCACGACGGTCCCGTTCGGCCTGCTGGAACGCGGGGCGGGGGCTGCAGGAGCGGCGGAGGCCGGGGCCACTCCACTGCCGGACATCGGTGCGAGCTCCGATCCGTTCTTCCACACCAGCGTGGCCGTCTACTTCGTCGAGGGAAAGACATTGACCGGGGTGAAGCGAAGGGTGCGCCCCGGGCTGATGCCCGACCGGGTGGGCGCCGTCGTGGACGCTCTGACGGCAGGGCCAGCCGCGCCGGAACAGGCGCGCGGCCTCAGCTCGGCCATCCCACCCGGGCTGCGCCTCGCGGTCACGTCGTTCGACCGGGGGCGGGTCACCATCGAACTCTCCGGCGACGCTGCCGGGCTGACTGCTGCCGAGAGCCCGCTCACCATCGGTCAGGTCGTCCTTTCCCTGACCTCGTTGCCGGGCGTCGAGCGGGTCCAGCTGACCCGGAACCATGGGCCGGTCGAAGTCCCGCTGGTGGACGGATCGCTCACGACCAGGCCACTGATGGCGAGGGACTACGAGGTGTTGCGAATCCGTCGTACGCCTCCGGTGGACAACTGACGCCCGGCACTGCAGGGAGTTTCCGCGCGACCGTTGACAACACATGTTTCGAAAGACTAATTTCGAAACATGTCTTCCGACGACACGGATCCCGGTGTCCGCGAGCTGCGCGACCCGAAGGCGATGCGAGCGATGGCCCATCCAGTCCGGCTCCAGGTGTTGGAGATCCTGGGCGAGGACGGACCGTTGACGGCAACGGAGCTTGGTGAGCGGATCGGCGAGAGCCCCGCCAACACCTCGTTTCACCTGCGTACGTTGGCAAAGTACGGCTTCGTCGAAGAGGCCGAGGGTGGCAAAGGGCGCAGCCGGCCGTGGCGTGAGGTCAACGGGGGCTTGCTGGTACGTGAGGAGGAGTTGGAGGGCGAGGCCCGACGCGCAGCGGTCGCGATGGCCAGAGCCAGGCGTTCGATCCTGCTCCGCCGCATCGAGCGCTGGGTGGTGGAACGGTCCAGGTATCCTAAGCGCTGGCAGAAGGTCGGCTTCGAGATGGAGTTCCAGACCCAGATGACAGCCGACGAGCTGCGGAAGGTGAGCCGGCAGATCGGCGAGATCCTCGAGCCGTTCAAGCGCCCGGCCGGCGATCTTCCCAAGGCGGCCAAGCCGGTCACGATCGCCGCGTGGGGTTTCCGCACCGACGCTCCGGATGCTGGCGCACGCCGACGGAGTGCCCGATGACGCGGCGGCTCGCGGGCGGGGTCGCGGCCAACCGCGCCGCCCGCGCGGCCTCGGCGACGTCGACAGGTTAGACGAGCGCGAGGCGATCGAGCGGGCCGCTCACCAGGCCGGTGCTCATGAGTTCCTCGCCGACCTGCCGAAGGGCATGGACACGCCGCTGGGCGTGGAGGTGGACGGCGGTGCTGACCTGTCCGTCGGCCAGTGGCAACGGGTAGCGATCGCCCGAGTCCTGTTTCGGAACGCGTCCTTCATCGTGCTCGACGAACCGACGGCATCCCTCGACGCCGAAGCGGAGGCCGCGCTCTTTCAGACCATCCACGACCTCCGCGCCGGTCGGACTATCGTCCTGATCTCGCACCGGTTCTCGACGGTTCGCTCGGCTGACCGGATCCTGGTCCTCGACAAGGGCCGGCTGGTCGAGCAGGGACCGCACGAGGACCTGATGGCGTTGGACGGCCACTACGCCCGGATGTACCGGCTGCAGGCGAGCGCCTACGTCGATGCCTGAGCGGGGCTGCGATGCCTGGGCGGGTAAGCCCTGCACAAACGTCGAGGTAGACCTGATCGAAGCCCGGTTGCGTCAGAACGGAGGCTTGGCGGGCTCAGCGTCCGCGCTGCGTGGCTCTGCGCCTGGTGGTGGTTCGGGGTCGATGGTGTAGGTGTGGCCGAGTGGGCTTTGTGTGGTGAGGTGGCTGGGTTGGTTTTGGGTCCAGTACCAGCCGCCTTCGTGTTTGGCCCGGTGATGCCGCCTGCATAACGGGGCCAGGTTGCACGCGCAGGAGGGTCCACCCAAACGGTGTTCGACGACATGGTCGAGATCGCACTGTACGGCTGGTCTGGAACAGCCGGGTTGGCTACAGGTGCGGTGCATCGCTTGGATGAGTCGGCGTTGCGCGGTGGTGGGTTTGTAGCGTCTGCTGGAGGCTTGGTGGTAGACGACTTTCCCGTCGAGGGTGACGGTGCGGCAGTATTCGAATCCGCCAGCGGCGGCGTTTTTGATGTCGTCGATCACTTTCGGGGTGATGGCCCCGAGTCCGGCGAGTTCTCCTGCCTTGTTGGCGAGGCGGAGCCACGTTTCCAGGTCGGCAACCAACTCGACCTTCGCCACCAGGTGTTCGTCACCGGTCTCGGCACAGTCGCCGCCATCACCCGGATCGTCCAGATCGACAGGCGTGTCAGCACCAGCGCCCGTATCCGCGCGGTCGGCGGCGCTGCCGGGCTGGTCGGCAGCGCTGGCCGCAGCGGCGGCGGTGGTTGCGGGGTTGGGGTTGGCTGCTGGGCCGCGGCCGCGGAGGAGGTCGAGGAACAGGTCGGCTTCGATCTGTGCCAACGTCCGTACGTCACCATGATTCTTGATTCGTTTGGCGTGGGTTTTGATGAACACCCGCGCTGCCGCGGTCCCTGCCTGAGGTAGGTCCTGGCCGGTGATGTAGCCGGTGCCGTCGGGGTCGGTACCGAACCTGACTGACCCGCCTGCCTTGTTGCGCCTTCTTCCGGCGTTCCTCGGCACCTTCCGGATCGAGCTCGAATACTTTGCGGCGGAGTCGCCGCACCAACTGCAGCCGACTCAAACCCGTCTTCGATGCGGCTTCGGCGGCGAGGATGAACTCCTCCGCGACCCGCGCCAGGTCCGGGGTCAGGCAGCAGGTTTCCTCGACGATGGTCCGCGCCTTCCCCAGATTGATCGCACCCGCAGCCAACGCCGCAAGGGTGCCCGGCAACCGTTCGGTCAACTCGTAGGCGAGTGTCAGTTCACGGTCGGCGGAGCGTGGTGACAGGCACAACGCCGCACCGACCTCAGCGGACGCGAACTCCGTAAACGACTCCAGCAACTCCGGAACAGAGTCCGGTTCACACGCCGGCGACCGCGCCACCATTGCCATCGATTCATAGAACTGCGCGGACACCCACGACGCCTGCCGCTCCCACGCCGCCATCACCAGGACACGTACGTGCCCGTTCACCGAAGCAAGGTCGATCCGCGACAACACAGCGGCAAGCTCGGCACCCGGCGCGGCCGAAGCCAACGCGGAGAAGTCCACACCCCCGTGATCGAACATACCGACGATTCTACCAGAAGGCGATCAACCCGACAGACTCGAGACCGCCTTGTTTACAAGGAACTCGGGCGGCTCTCGATCGGCCGCCACTGCGGTGAGTGCCACGACACAGGATCGCCCTGCACACTCTTGCCGGCGTCGCGTCTCGCACACGTCGATGGCAGCAGCAGGTGTGGCCACAGTGCTTCCACCGCTCGTACCCCGTCCTCGAGTTCCGGGAGCAGATCGTCCGGAATCACAGGTACGTTGCAGTGCATGACACCAGCCAACGGTCCGGCCGACCACGCGCCCGGCTCCCCCGATGGACCGATCGAAGCGCAGTTCGGGCCGCACCGGTTCTACGCCGGCGAGGGTGGTGGCAGCGAGCAGTTCCGGGGTGCCCGGTTCGACGTCGCGGACCTGCGCGGCACCACGTTCACCGATTGTGACATGAGCGGCATCACTATCCGGGATTCCTGGCTGGCGAA
>JBOHED010000141.1:0-10852 GCA_050700915.1 Actinopolymorphaceae bacterium
CACCGGTTCAACCGGGCGAAGCTGCTGGTCGATCCGTACGCCCGGGCGATCACCGGTGAGCTCGTCGACCACCGCGCGATCTTCGGGCACGTGGCCGGTGCCAAAGGCGATCTGGTGCGCGACGACCGGGACTCCGCGCCGTACGTACCACGATCGCTCGTGGTCGACACCTCCTTCGACTGGGGCACCGACGAGCGACCGCGGGTCCCGTGGAGTGACACGGTCCTCTACGAGCTGCATGTACGCGGTTTCACCAAGCTCCACCCTGAGGTGCCGCCGGAGCTTCGTGGCACCTACGCCGGGCTCGCCCATCCGGCGGTGCTGTCCCACCTCGTCGACCTCGGCGTCACCACGCTGGAGCTCCTGCCGGTCCACCACTTCGTCAGCGAGTCGATGCTGCGCGGGCGTGGGCTCACCAACTACTGGGGCTACAACACGCTCGGGTTCTTCGCGCCCCATGCGGGATACGCCGCGGCCGGCACCGAAGGGCAGCAGGTGACCGAGTTCAAGCAGCTGGTGAAGGCGGCCCATGAGGCCGGGCTCGAGATCGTGCTCGATGTTGTCTACAACCACACCTGCGAGCAGGACGAGCGCGGGCCCACACTGTCGTTCCGCAGCATCCACAACGCCGCCTACTACCGGTTGGACGACGGGGGCCGGCACTACCTCGACCTCAGCGGTACGGGGAACTCGCTCAACCTTGGCCACCCCGAGGTCGTCCGCCTGGTGCTCGACTCGCTGCGGTACTGGGTGGAGGAGATGCACGTCGACGGGTTCCGGTTCGACCTGGCGTCGGCGCTCACCCGGGACGACGGCGGGGTCGACATGGCGGGCCCCTTCGTCGCGGCGGTCAACCAGGACCCGGTCCTCCGGCACGTCAAGCTCATCGCCGAGCCGTGGGACCTCGGGGCGGGTGGCTACCAGGTCGGCGCGTTCCCGCCGCCGTGGTCGGAATGGAACGACCGGTTCCGGGACGCCGTACGGGAGTTCTGGTCCGGCTCTCCTGATGGCGTCCGGGACCTGGCGTCCCGGCTGTCCGGGTCGAGTGACCTCTACCGGCGCAGCGGGCGGCGCCCGTTCGCGTCGATCAACTACGTCACCTCGCACGACGGTTTCACGGCCCGTGACCTCGTGAGCTACGAACACAAGCACAACGAGGCCAACGGTGAGGACAACGCCGACGGCAACGACGACAACCGGTCGTCGAATTCCGGCATCGAGGGCGAGACCGACGATCCGGTCGTGGTGGGCCTTCGGCTGCGGCAGGTCCGCAATCTCCTCACGACTCTCGTACTCGCGGCCGGCGTACCGATGCTGCTGGGCGGCGACGAGCGTGGTCGGACCCAGCGCGGCAACAACAACGCGTACTGCCAGGACAACGAGATCTCCTGGGTCTCCTGGGCCGACGAGGGCGCGTGGTCGGAGCTTCGCCGCGTCGTCCGGACGCTGCTGCGGATCCGGCGCGAGCACCCGGTCTTCCGCCGGTCGACGTTCTTCTCCGGCGCGCTCGACCCGGCCGGCGGGCGCCGTGACGTGGGCTGGTTCGGCCCGTGGGGCGAGGAGATGGACGATGCCGCCTGGCACGACTCGTCGCTGCGGACGCTCGGGATGTTCCTCGCCGGCGAACGCACCGGCCGGCGTACCGTCGCTGGCGAACCCATCCACGACGAGTCGTTCCTGCTGTGGCTGCACGCGGGCGAGGAGGCCGTCAAGGTCAACTTGCCGGGACCGCCGTGGGCACTGGCGTACTCGGTCATCGTGGACTCCAGCGACTCGGTCGTGCCGCGGCACCTGGCCGGCTACGAGGAGCTCCAACTACCACCCCACTGCGCCGTCCTCCTCCGCGCCGAATGATCGCCGGGCACCGCGACGCCGGGCACCGCGACGGCGGGCGCCGCGCCTGCATGAGGGGCGCCCTCCGCCAAGGCGCTCTCGCATGAGGGGACCCCTCCGCCGATAGGTTCGTACGAGGGGCACCCTCACCCAACGCGCCCTCGCATGAGGGCGAAGCATCACCGACGTGGCTGGCTCGTTATAGTCCCAGGCCGGACGGCGTGCGGGTCGCCGAGAAGGCCCCGTACTCATCGAGAGGCGATGCCATGCTGAGGTACAACCTCATCCATCCAGAGATCCTGGCCGCCCTGGCCTCGGCGGGTCATGGCTCGCGGGTCCTCATCGCCGACGGGCACTACCCCTTCGTCACCGCCGCCGGGCCCAACGCGACTCACGTCTTCCTCAACCTCACGCCCGGTCGGCTCAACGCCACCGAGGTTCTGGCCGCCGTGGTGGATGCCGTGCCGATCGAGTCCGCGTCGGTCATGCAACCACCCGCCGACGTGCCGACGCCGCAGATCTTCGACGAGTTCGCCGCACTGCTGCCCGACGACGCGCCGATCGAACGCCTGGACCGGCACGGGTTCTACGACGCGGCGAAGTCCGAGGACGTCGCCCTCGTCATCGCCACCGGCGAGCAGCGCACCTACGCCAACATCCTGCTCACCCTTGGCGTCGCCGCCTGATCAGCGCGGGGGCATGATCTCGCAGCTCTGATGTGACCTAGGCCGTGTCTCGACCCTCACAGCGCAGAGATGGTCAGGCGGACTTCTCGCGCCGTTCGCCGCTGCCGCGCTTGCGCCCGGTCTGCTCACGCGGGACGAGCGTGGGGTTCACGTTGTCGAGAACGACCTCGCGGGTCACGATGACCCGGGCTACGTCGTCGCGGCTCGGCACTTCGTACATCACGTTGAGCAGGACTTCTTCGATGATCGCCCGCGTCGCACGTGCGCCCGTACCGCGGAGCAGCGCCTGCTCGGAGATCGCCTCGATCGCGTCGTCGGAGAACTCCAGCTCGACTCCGTCGAGTTCGAAGAGCTTCTGGTACTGCTTGACCAACGCGTTGCGGGGCTCGGTGAGGATTCTCATCAGCGCGGTGCGGTCGAGCGGCTGCACCGTCGCGACGACCGGAAGCCGGCCGACGAACTCCGGGATCAGCCCGAACTTCAACAGGTCCTCCGGCATCACCTCGGAGAACGCGTCGTCCTTCTCGCGTTCCTCCTTCGTCCGGATGGTCGCGGAGAAGCCGACGCCCTTCTTGCCGACCCGCTGCTCGATCATCCGCTCGAGACCGGCGAACGCCCCGCCCACGATGAACAGGACGTTGGTCGTGTCGATCTGGATGAACTCCTGGTGTGGGTGCTTGCGGCCACCCTGCGGCGGCACGCTCGCGGTGGTCCCCTCCAGGATCTTCAGCAGTGCCTGCTGGACACCTTCGCCGGAGACGTCGCGGGTGATCGACGGGTTCTCGCTCTTACGGGCGATCTTGTCGACCTCGTCGATGTAGATGATGCCGGTTTCGGCCTTTTTGACGTCATAGTCGGCGGCCTGGATCAGCTTGAGCAGGATGTTCTCGACGTCCTCGCCGACGTAGCCCGCCTCGGTCAGCGCGGTCGCGTCGGCGATCGCGAACGGCACGTTGAGCATCTTCGCCAAGGTCTGCGCGAGATAGGTCTTCCCGCAGCCGGTCGGCCCAATCAGCAGGATGTTGGATTTGGCCAACTCGACCGGCTCGTCGCGGGCGTGTCGCCCGGCGGCGGACAGCCCCGACTGAACCCGCTTGTAGTGGTTGTAGACGGCAACCGAAAGCGCCTTCTTGGCGGCGTCCTGCCCGACGACGTAGGAGTCGAGGAACTCGTAGATCTCCCGCGGCTTGGGAAGCTCGTGCAGACCGACCTCCGAGGACTCGCTGAGCTCTTCCTCGATGATTTCGTTGCACAGGTCGATGCACTCGTCGCAGATGTAGACGCCCGGACCTGCAATGAGCTTCTTGACCTGCTTCTGGCTCTTTCCGCAGAAGGAGCACTTGAGCAGGTCGCCGCCGTCACCGATGCGTGCCACTTGAGGAACGTCTCCTTCGGTTGCTACGCCACCGTGGGGGCGTGGGGGTCGAACCTGCGTAGGACTCGGGCCCGTAAGCCCTCCGGGTGTGTCGCGGCGACCTGGTGAGCCATTGCCGCGCCTGCTCTGAGCGTACAGAGACCGACGGTACTCCGTTCTGGGCGGGAACGGTCGAGTTCAACCGCGCGTCGCCGGACGCACGGGCCGAAACGGGCAGGTCCCGGCAGTGCCGAGCGGTCGTGACATAAGCCACGTCGGTCCACTCCTCTTGTCAGGTCTCCACAATTCCGACAGGGTTCGCGGGCCGCGCCGTCAGACCTCGACCAGGCTCTTCTTGCGGCTGACCAGCACCTCGTCGATCAGGCCGTACTCGACGGCCTCCTCGGCGCTGAGGTACTTGTCACGCTCGATGTCGCGGCCGACCTCCTCGACCGGGCGGCCGGTGTTGTCGGCGATCATCGTCTCGAGCATCTCGCGCATCCGCAGGATCTCGTTCGCCTGGATCTCGATGTCGCTCGCCTGGCCGTAGCCGCCCTCGGTGTAGGGCTGGTGGATGACGATCCGGCTGTGCGGAAGAGCCGACCGCTTGCCCGGTGCGCCGGCGGCCAACAGCACCGCGGCCGCCGAGGCCGCCTGGCCGAGGCAGACCGTGTGGACGTCGGGAGTGATGTAGCGCATCGTGTCGTAGATCGCCGTCAGTGCCGTGATGGAACCGCCGGGCGAGTTGATGTAGATCTGCACCTCACGGTCGGGGTCCATCGACTCCAGGCAGAGCAGCTGCGCCATGACCGCGTTGGCGATGTCGTCGGAGATCGGGGTGCCGAGGAAGATGACCCGTTCCTCGAACAACTTCGCGTACGGATCGATCTGGCGGTAGCCGTAGGGCGTGCGCTCTTCCCAGCGGGGGATGAAGTAGTCGCCCCGCGGAAGCCGGGAAGGGTCGGTCGCCATTCCGGGGAGCTGGATACCGCCGGCAGGTTGGATGCTGGTCATCGTGCTTCGTCCTCCAGGAGTGGGGCCGTGCCGGGGTTCAGGAGACGGGTCCGACCGCGTTGACTTCGCCTGCGTACTTCACCACGTGGTCGATGAAGCCATACTCCCGCGACTGCTCGGCGGTGAACCACCGGTCGCGGTCGGCGTCTGACTCGATCTGGTCGACCGTCTGCCCCGTGTGGATCGCGGTGAGCTCGAACAGTTGCTTCTTCAGGTGCAGGCTCTGCTGGGCCTGGATCTTGATGTCGGACGCAGTGCCGCCGAGGCCGCCCGAGACCTGGTGCATCATGATCCGGGAGTGGGGCAGGGCGAAGCGCTTGCCCTTCGTACCGGCGGCCAGCAGGAACTGACCCATCGACGCGGCCAGGCCCATCGCCACGGTCGCGACGTCGTTGGAGATGAACTGCATCGTGTCGTAGATCGCAAGCCCCGAGTCGACCGAACCGCCGGGTGAGTTGATGTAGAGCCAGATGTCCCTGGCCGGGTCCTCGGCGTTGAGCACCAGCATCTGCGCGCAGATCGCGTTGGCGTTCTGGTCGCGGACCTCCGAGCCGAGGAAGATGATCCGCTCCTTGAGGAGCCGCTGGTAGATGTGATCGTCGAGGCCGCCCTGGCCGTTCTGGCCCTGCGCCCGCTCCGCGTATTCGTTCACGTCCTCCGCCTAGGTCTCTCGAGTCGGGTGTCTGGTGGCACATCGGGCCCGCACGTGAGCGGTAGTCGCGCCGTTCGAACTCGACCTCGACCCTAGCCAACCCTCTCCCCCAGCCGGACGGGGAGAGGCCCCTGTTCGCTCACGGCGCAGATTCGGCGCTGGAGATCCGAACGGAACGATGCAAAGAGTTGTTTGCAAAGTCTCTTGGCGGCCGGACGATGCGTCCCATGTCCGACGAGTCCGGTACGTCCGATGCTGATCGGCCAAGCCCAACTGGCCAGGTCGACCCGGCTCCCTGGACGACCGCGAGGACCTTCCACACGTGACCGGCAGCTCGAGGCCGCGGTCCCGGCGGCGACGGGCTGGCGAGCGCCCGGTTTGGTCAGGTGCCTGAGGTGGGCGGGGTCTCCTGGTCGTCCTCTGCCGCCTGATCAGCCTCGGCGGAAGCGGTGTCGGCCTGGTCTCCCGCCGCGTCGGACTCGACTGCCGCGACGCCGGACTCTTCGCCGGTCGGCGCTTCCTCGGCGTCCTCCGGCCCGATCGTGCCGTCCGGCTGCAACCGCTTCAGCTCCACCGGACGACCGGACTCATCCGTCACGACCGCGTGGTCGACCACCAGCGCCAGCGCCTTGCCCCGGCGGATCTCCTGGACGAGCGTCTGGAAGTAGTTCGCCTGGATGACCTGGTTGAAGTAATCGGCCGGGCTCATACCGGCCTGCTGAGCACGCTGGGCGATGGCCACCTTCGCCTCGTCCTCACTGACCGTGAGCTCTTCCTTCTCCGCCACCTCGTCGAGGATGAACTCCGCCTTCATCGAGTCGCGGGCACGCTTGTCCAGCTCCGCGTTGAACTCCTCGGCGGACTGCCCCTCGCTCTGGAGGTACTGCTCCTCCGACAGTCCGACCTGGCTCAGCTGCTGCCGGATCGCCTCGTGGCGGGACTCGACCTCCGCTGTCACCGTGGCCTCGGGCAGGGGGGTGTCGACGAGCTCGAGGAGCTGCTCGAGTACGCCATCACGGGAGGCCTGCGCCTGCTGGATCCGATTCATCCGTACCAGCCGGTCCCTGAGGTCCGTCCGCAGTTCGTCGAGGGTGTCGAACTCGCTCGCGAGCTGAGCGAAGTCGTCGTCGAGGTCGGGGAGTTGCTGCTCCTTGACGGCAGTCGCGGTCACCGTCACCTCGACGTCCTCGCCCGCATGGTCGCCGGACACCAGCTGAGTGGCGAACGTTTCGGAGTCACCCGCCTCCAGGCCCGTTACGGCGTCGTCCAGGCCCTCGAGTTGGGCACCGCTCCCGATCTGGTAGCTGACGCCGCTCGACTCCTCGTCCTCGAGCACCTCGCCGTCCTTGCTGGCCGACAGGTCTATCGTCACGTAGTCGCCGTCGCCGGCCGCCCGCTCGACCGTGGTGAGCGATCCGAACCGCTCGCGCAGCCCTTGGACCTGCTCCTCGACGTCATCGTCGGACACGTCGGCGTCGTCTGCCCTGAACTCCAACCCGCGGTATTCGGGCAGGGTGATCTCGGGGCGTACGTCGACCTCGGCGGTGAACGTCAGGTCGGCTCCGTCAGCGAGCTCCGGTACGTCGACCTCCGGCCGGCCCAGGGGCGCGACGTTGTTCTCCTGGACCGCCTCGATGTAGAGCTGTGGGATCGCGTCCTGGACGGCCTGCTCCAGCACGAGGCCGCGGCCGACCCGCTGGTCGATGATCCGAGGTGGGATCTTGCCCTTCCGAAAGCCGGGGATCGTCACCTGTCGCGCGATCTCCCGATAGGCGTTGTCGAGGCTCGACTTGAGCTCCTCGAAGGGCACCTCGACGGTCAGCCGGACCCGGGTCGGGCTCAGGGTCTCGACGGCGCTCTTCACGATCGTGGATCTCCTCGGAATGGGCGTGAGCACATGGCCTGGATCACCCGGACGCATCGTGCGGACGATCGCGGGCGCGGCACCAGAGGATGGCCACATGGGACGATCCCGGTGCGCGACGCAGTGTACGCCCCGCGGCGGCGCGTCGTTCTTGCGCACCCGCCGAGTCGCCTGTGGGGTGACCGGTGGTCCGGCCGTCTGGTCGGGGAGAGGGGATTTGAACCCCTGGCCTTCGGCTCCCAAAGCCGACGCGCTGCCAAGCTGCGCCACTCCCCGGTGTCACCTCCCACGGCCCCAGGCGTCGGCCAGTCCCCCCGGCCGAAGCCGAGTCGGATCGTGGGACGTGACAAGCCACCCACCCCGAACGGATCGGAGCCGGTGGGCACTACGCTGGCCTCGCGGTGCCGCCCGGAGTTTAGTCCACCAGCGCCATCCGGGCACGCACCGCCGGTCGGTTGCACGGACCATGAGGGTGTCCTCGTGGGACTATGGACCGGCAACACGCGGGTGTAGCTCAATGGCAGAGCCCCAGCCTTCCAAGCTGGCCATGCGGGTTCGATTCCCGTCACCCGCTCCACAGCTCCACCCCAGGTCAGGACGCCTCTTGGCGGCCGGTGTCTCCTCGTCCATGATCGCCACCCGGGTCGCCGTGCCATCCACGTGCCATTAGCAAGTCGGATCTGGAGCGCCAGCCTCGCCGTCCCCACCGGTTTTGCCGGACGTCTCCTGCGACTTGTTGGCTTCCTCAGCGGCATCGGCTTCGGCACGCGCGGCTCTCATCTGGAGGTCCATGGCGGAGGCGATCGCCTGGCCAGCCTCGCTCGTCGCGTGCTGGTAGATCAGCGCAGCCCGTACCGAGTCGTGACCCATGCACACCATCAGGTCGCGCGTGCTCGCCCGGCTTGCCGCCGCCCAGGTGTTACCCGTGTGACGCAGATCATGGAAGTGGAGCTCGGACGCACCGACCTTGGCGACGGCCGTCTCCCAGCGGACGAGCTTGTTGAAGTTCTGGCGCTGAAGCCACGCTCCCTTGGGGCCGGTGAACACCAACGCGGAAGGCTCCGGATCGACGTACTCCTCCAAGTGCTCTGTCAGCTCCGCGACAATCCCCAACGGGAGGCTCACCGTACGAAGGCCGGCCCGAGACTTCGGCGGGCCCAGGACCAATCCCCCGCCCCGAACCCGTGTAAACGCCTGACGGACACGAACGGTGCATGCCTTCAGGTCGAGGTCGCGCCGTTCCAGAGCTGTGATTTCCCCATAGCCCAGGCTCGTGAATGCGGCCAGGAGGATCATCGCTCGGAACCGCTGAGGCATCTCATCCGCCAGTCTGAGAACTTGCGTCAGACTCAGAACCGGTCGCTCGTTCCAGTGCTCCTTGTCAGCGCCCGGTATCCGACATGGGTTGCGCGGAATGATGGCGTCCTCGTTGACCGCTGTCGTCAGTACGGCACGGAGCAGCCTGTACGCCTTCGCGGCGACGTTTGCTGAAACACCGCCGGCAAGAAGCTTCGCTCGCCACTCGCGGATCAGCGGCGTATCCAGCCTCCCGAGTGGCACACCGCCCAGGTGCGGTCTGATGTGGTTGGCCAGGAGTGACTCGTACAGCTCCACCGTCCGGCGGCTGAGAGCTGGCCGCTGTGCGATCCACTTCTCTGCGTAGTCCTCAAGGCGCCGCTGACGCGGCGCACTGCCCGGCTGCCGCCCTTGCGGGCGGCCGTGGGCGGCCGTCCTCGGGCTCGCCGGGCGGACAAACGAACGGTTTCCACAGTCGATGGCGGGGCTAAAACTAAGCAAGTTGAGTGACCGGCCCCGTCCTCCTCGCATGCCAGTCTCCGGCCTCCACTCCGCGCGTCAAGGGCGGCTGTCGCCGTCGCTTCGTGATCCAATGCCGCGTAGTTAGGCGATCTTGTGCGGTGTCAACGATCTCGGTGTTCATGGCGGTTCGGTTTGGGCGTAGGTGCCGGGCCGGGTGCTGGTGAGGAATCCGTAGCGGGCGCATTCGGCTAACTGGGTAAGCATGTTGCGGGGTTTGATGCCGAGTCGGTTGGCGAGTTCCCGGCCGCTCCAGCTGTGGTGTCGGTCGGTGTTCATGATCGCGGTGATGCGTTGTCTTCGGGTGGGACTGGTAGGTGCCGATGCCTTTCGCCTGTGGACAGGTCGGTCGGTCGGGCCGGGGGTGTGCACGGTGATGTCGATCGCGGTGATGGTGGTCGCGGCGTCGGGGCGGAGGGGGTCGTGGCCGCGGTAGCGGGAGGTGCCGCACTTGACTGTGGCGGGCGCTGTAGCGGGCTCGGCGTGCGGGTAGCAGGGTGTCCATGACGGCGTGGCCGATCCGGCCGAGCAGATCGGGTCGTTTGTCGGGGCAGATGCCGGCGGCGGTGATGAGTTGGTCGCGGGCTGCCTGCAGGGCGGTGGTGAAGCTGGCCCGGTCCGGGTCGGCGCCGGGGCAGGTTTCGACCGCGTCGACCATCGCCATCCGCAGTAGCTGGTAGAGGGTGAGCAGCGCCCAGATCTCTTGTTGCAGGCCGTACTTGTCGCCTGAGCGCAGCACGTGGCCGTCGAGGAGGCTGTGGCGCAAGGCGAGGAAGGCGATCTCGACCTCCCACCGCTCGTGGTAGAGCCTGACCAGCTCCAGCTCCAGCTCCAGCTCCAGGGCCGGGTGGCGATGGTGGTCGATCAGGGTGGTGATCAGGGTGGTACTGCTCGACCACATGGCTGCCGTCGGCGCCGGAAACGGCGAGGTCAGCGTCGATGACGCGCACGGTCAGCCCGTGCAGGGTCGACAGGTAGGAGCCGTCGGGCAGGTGCCGCAGGACCGGCGGTTTGCGGGTGGATTTGGACCGCACCAGTAGGTGCGCGCCGGTGCCGTGCAGGTCGGTGAGCAAGCCGGTGAGGAAGCCGGTGGCGTCGAAGGCTCGGTCGAGCAGCACCAGCATGCCCGGTCCCAGCAGTGGTAGCAGCCGCCGGGCCAGTCTCGGCTCGTCGCGGTCGGTGCTTGAGCCGAGGCTGGCGCCGAGCAGGCCGCGGGTTCCGGTTTCGACCAGGGCCATCAGCCGCACTGTGGGGTATCCGGCGAACCCCATCCGGTAGCGGATCCGGCCTAGCCAGGACCGGTTCGGTTCGGTGTCGGGGACCCGCAGGGAGTTGCAGCCGTCGAAGGCGACGGTGCGCAGCCCGCGGTAACACACGCCGGGGGTGTCCGGTCGTCCCAGTGGTCCGGCGACCACCTCGAACACCGCCCTCAGCGGCGCCGGCCCCAGCCGGCGCCGCAGGTCACGCAGCGCCTTCTCCGACGGACTCGGCACCGACAGGCCTGCCAGGCCCGCGGTCAGCTTCTGCCACACCCGGACATAGCCCAGGCGCGGGAACAGCGCCAGCGCGAGCACGAAGTACACCCCCACCCTCGAGGAGGGCACGCAACCTGCGTTCCACGGTCCTGGTCTGTT
>JBOHED010000142.1:0-8098 GCA_050700915.1 Actinopolymorphaceae bacterium
CTCACCCCCGATCTCCCGTGATCATGTTCGTGATCACGGGCGGTCTTGTCGTCCTGTACGCCGGAAATCCTTCATGATCATGGAACGACACGACCCGCCCATCGGTCGCCTCCTTGCCGCTTGGCGCCTCCCGGAGCTCACGGACGTACGACGACCGCAGGGCGGCACCAACAACGTCGTCCTCATCGTCGATGCCGGAGCTTCGTCGTACGTCCTGCGGATCTATCAGAACCTCACCCAGCAACGGATCGCCGCCGAGCACCGACTGCTCGACGCTCTCGCCGGTGCCGGACTGCCGTTCGCCGTTCCGCAACCGATCCCGACCGCCGAGGGACGGACCTACGTCGAGACGACCGACGGCTCCACGGCGGCCCTGTTTCGCTACCTCCCCGGACGCACCGCCGACGGCGGCAGTCTCGCCGAACTCGAACGCGCCGGCGAGGCACTCGCGCTGCTGGGACTTGCCCTCGCCGAGTTGCCGGCCGCCCTCGCGCCCATCGACTGGCGGATGCATCCGCTCGACCGGATCCATCCTGCGGTCACCGACCTGGACGATCTGGCCGACGAACTCGCCCGTGCGATGCCGGAGACCGACGGCGTCGAATGGCTTCGCAGGCATGCCGGTCCGACCGCCCGCCAGTACGCGGAGTTGTGTCGTACGCTTCCCGCCCGGATCGTCCACGGCGACTTCGCGACGTCCAACCTGGTGGTCGATGACGACGGTCGACCGACTGCCATCCTCGACTTCGAGATCGCCGGACTCGACGTCGCCGTCAACGACGTTGTCACGGGTGCCACCCAGGCTGCCGCCGGATGGTGGAACGGCGACGAAGGGCAGCGGGCGAACGCCTTCTACCGTGGATTCATCCGACACCTTCCCCTCACCCCGGACGAGCGCGCGGCCTTTCCCGACCTGGTGCGCCTGCGGGTGCTCGGTTCCATCGTCTGGCGGGCCGGACGCTGGCGGCTGGGACAGGCCCACCTCGACGAGGTACGACTCCGGCTTGCCACCGGCGTCCAGATCGGCCGGTGGCTCGACGCCCACGCGGCTACGCTCCCGGACGACCTCGCCGCGCTCTGACCTACGTCCCAGGACGTACGCAGAAATCCGTCAGCGGGCCGACGCGACACCTCCCGGGAGGCGGAAGTCTGGGCGGCATGGAACCAGAGCAACCGGTACCAACGGCCAGTCCTCCCACCACGCCCCCGACGTCCCCGGCGTCCGCGGCCCGGGCAGCCGCCTGGCGGCTCACGACCTTCCGGATCCTCCGAATCCTGGTCACTCTCCAGGCCGCGATCATCCTGGCTCAGGCCATCAGCGCGGGGTTGCTTCTGTCGGGTACGCCGAACATCCGCGGCGTGCACGGTCTGGGCGCGATTCTCCTCGTCCTGATCGGCCTGGTGCAGGTGGTCGTCGCGATCCTCCACGTGCGGCCGGGCCACGGCACGCCGCGCCTTCTCGGGCCGTCGATCGGCATGTTCGTGACGTTCCTCGTCCAGGCCGCGCTGGGCGAGACGCACAACAAGGCGCTGCACATCCCGCTCGGCGTCCTGATGTTCGGTGGTGTGCTCATGCTCACCCGCCAGCTGTGGTCACAGCCGCGGCAGCCGGGTGCCGCCGACGCTGGTGCCGCAGAGACGGTGACGCGGCCAGCGGATCGGACCACCGGCACCGCGGGCGCGGCCACTCCGGCGAGTGGCGGTCAGCCGTGACCGCGCACGGCCTGACCCGGCGCCAGGCGCTCCGCCTGCTCGGCGGCGGCGCACTCGCGGCGGTCGGCGCCACCGCCGGACTCTCGACCGCGGCGGGATGCGCTGCCCTGCCGACGAGGACGCCCGATCCCCGGCTGCTTCCCAGCGCGGCCCAGCTCCCGGAACCCTTCACCGTGCCACTTCCCAGGGTGGCGGCGTTGCGGTCGGTCAGGACCGACGGGACGACCGACTACTACGACCTGCCGCTGCGGGTGGCGGAGCAGGAGATCCTTCCCGGGCTGCGGACCTCAATCTGGGGGTACGCCGGACAGTTTCCCGGCCCCACGATCGAGGCGCGCAGTGGGCGCAGGATCGTCGTACGTCAGCGCAACGACCTGCCCGTCCCCGCCGTCACCCACCTGCACGGCGGCCGGACGCCACCGGCCAGCGACGGCTATCCCACCGACCTGCTCCTGCCGGCGCGCGGCGGCTCTCCGGTGCCCGCCTCGCACATGGCCGACGACCGTGCCGAGGTGGTGCGTGGCGTACGTACGTATGAGTATCCGCTCGACCAGCGGGCCGCCACGCTCTGGTACCACGACCACCGGATGGACTTCACCGGTCCGGCCGTCTGGCGTGGTCTCGCCGGCTTCTGCGTGGTCCGTGACGACGAGGAGGACGCCCTGCCGCTCCCGCGCGGCGACAAGGAGGTGCCACTGCTGATCTGCGACCGGTCCTTCGCGGAGGACGGCACCCTGGTTTACCCCGCGCAGGACCCGGAGCTTCGCGACCGACCTGGCGTACGAGAAGCCTACGGTGGCGGGGTTCTCGGCGACGTCATCCTGGTCAACGGCGCGCCCTGGCCCGAACTCGAGGTGTCCCGCACCCGCTACCGGTTCCGGATTCTCAACGCCTCGAACGCCCGGCGGTACGTCCTGCGGCTCGATCCGCGCACGGCCGACGGCGAGGACCTGGGTAGGGACGACCTCCGCGGCGAGACGCGGCTGATCCAGATCGGCACCGACGGCGGCCTGCTGGAGCGCCCCTGGCGGCGTACCGAGATCGCCCTCGCCTCCGGCGAACGCGCCGATGTCGTCGTCGACTTCGCGGCGTACCCCGCCGGTACGAACGTCGTCCTGGCCAACGCGATCGGAGACGGCCCGACCGGACAGGTGATGAGGTTCCGCGTCACCGGCAACGAGCGCGACCACACTGCTGTCCCCTCCCGGCTGTCTCGGATCGAACGCCTGGATCCGGCGCGGGCGAAGGCTACCCGGGACTTCAGGTTCGAGTCCGGCGAGGTGCACGGACACACGGGTTGGCGGATCAACGGCAAGCCGTTCGACCCCGCCCGGATGGACGCGAGGCCGCGGCTCGGGTCGACCGAGATCTGGCGGCTCACCACCGACGCCGCCCACCCCATCCACCTGCACCTGGCACACTTCCAGGTGCTCTCGATCGACGGCGAACGCACGGCCGACCCGGTGGGGTGGAAGGACACCCTCGATCTCGGCGCGATCCAGACCGCCGAGATCGCGGTACGTTTCGGTGGCTATCGCGGGCGGTACGTCTTCCACTGCCACAACCTCGAGCACGAGGACATGGCGATGATGGCCAACTTCGAGGTCGTCTGAGCAGCCCCCGCCGACTTCCTAGGACGCGCTGGGGGCGGTCGCCGGTACGGACAGATTGGCGCCGGTGTGTGGGTCGAACAGGTGCATCCGCGAGACGTCCACCCAGAACCCGGCCTCTGAACCTTCCGCCACCTGGCTGGCCGGGTCGAGGGAGATGATCAGCTGCGGCCGCATGGCCTCCATGTCGAGCTCTTCGGCGAGGGCGTCGATCTGGGCGCGGATCTCGGTCGGCGATTCGTACGGCACGTAGGCGTACTGCTCGTTGCCGAGCCATTCGGTGACGTCGATGGTGGCGCTGAACGTCTGGCCGCGGTCGCGTTTGGCCGCCTCGACGTAGCGGGCGTCGTTGAAGAACTCCGGCCGGATTCCGGCGACCAGAAGCTTGCCGTCGATGTCGGAGGCGTTGACGTCCTGCGGCACCGGCACGGTGCAGAACGGCAGCGACACCTGGCCGTTCTCGACGGTTGCCGGCAGCAGGTTCATCGGTGGGGCGCCGATGAAGCCCGCGACGAACAGGTTGACCGGGTGTTCGTAGAGCTCGCGGGGCGTCGCGCACTGCTGCAGAAGACCCTTGCGCAGCACGGCAACCCGGTCGCCGAGGGTCATCGCCTCGGTCTGGTCGTGGGTGACGTAGACGGTCGTGATGCCGAGCCGGCGCTGCAGCCGGGAGATCTCCGTACGCATCTGACCACGCAGCTTGGCGTCGAGGTTGGACAACGGCTCGTCGAACAGGAACGCCTCCGCGTCACGGACGATCGCCCTGCCCATTGCCACCCGCTGCCGCTGCCCGCCGGAAAGCTGGCTCGGCTTGCGCTGCAGGTGTTCCTTCAGCTCCAGCAGGTCCGCGGCGTGCTCGACCTTCTCGGTCACTTCCTTGTCGGACAGCTTCGCCAGCCGGAGCGGGAACGCGATGTTCTCGAACACCGACAGGTGCGGGTAGAGCGCGTAGTTCTGGAACACCATCGCGAGGTTGCGGTCGCGTGGTGCCTTCTCGTTCACCCGTTGGCCGGCGATGGTGAGGTCGCCGGTGGTGATGTCCTCAAGCCCCACGATCATCCGCAGCAGCGTGGACTTGCCGCAGCCGGACGGTCCGACCAGGATCATGAACTCGCCGTCGGCGATGTCGAGGCTGACGTCGTTGACGGCGGGGAACCCGTCGCCGTAACGCTTGACGAGGTTCTTCAACTCGATGGCTGCCATGGTGTGAGACCCTCCGAGGGATGGTACGTATCAGCCCTTCACCGCGCCGGAGGTCAAGCCGGCAACGATCTTGCGCTGGAAGAGAAGGACGAGCACGATCACCGGGATCGTGACGACAACGGCCGCCGCGGCGATCGCGGCCGTGGGTTGTTCGAAGAACGACTCACCGGTGAAGAACGCAAGCGCCGCCGGCACCGGCCTCGCCGCGTCCGACGCCGTGAGCGAGATCCCGAAGACGAAGTCGTTCCACGCGAAGAAGAATGTCAGGATCGCCGCGGTGAACACACCCGGTGCGGCAAGCGGCACGATCACCTTGCGGAACGCCTGCCAGGGCGTCGCTCCGTCGACCTGCGCGGCCTGCTCCATCTCCCATGGAATCTCGCGGAAGAACGCGGTCAGCACCCAGATCGACAACGGCAACGTGAACGACATGTACGGAATGATCAGCCCGATCCAGGTGTCGTAGAGCCCGATGCTGCGCCACATCTCGAACAACGGCGGCACCAGCGAGATCGTGGGGAACATCGCGATCGCCAACGCCATCGACAGGATCAGCTTCTTGCCGGAGAAGTCCAGCCGGGCGATCGCGTAGGCCGCCAACGTCGCCAGGGTCACCGACAACACCGTGGAGATCAACGAGATCCCGATCGAGTTCCGCAGGGCTGAGGTGAAAAGTCCCGAGTCGAACACCGTCCGGTAGTTGTCCAGAGACCACCCACTCGGGAAGAACTGCTGGTTCTGGACGTCCTCGCCCTTCTTCATCGACAGCGACACGATCCAGGCCACCGGGAAGAGCGTGTAGACGATGACACCCAGTGCGGCCACAACCCAGCCGACGGTGGGCTTTCCGTTCATCACCGATCACCTCTCACCTGGGACAGGTCGGTCCGGAAACCCTTGATGAAGACAACCGCGATCAGGACCACGGACAGGAACAGCAACACCGACACGGCAGAACCAAGACCCACCGCGGTGCGGGTGATCATCTCCCGATAGGCCAGGAAGGACACGGTTTCGGTGCCCTGCGCTCCATTGGTCATCACGAACACGTTGTCGAAGATCCGGTACGCATCGAGGGTCCGGAACAGCAACGCGACCATGATGGCCGCCTTCATGTTCGGGATCGTCACCTTCCACAACCGCTGCCACCAGGTCGCACCGTCGACCTTGGCAGCCTCATGCAACTCCTCCGGCACCTGCGCCAGACCCGCCAGCAGCAAAAGCGACATGAACGGCGTGGTCTTCCAGATCTCCGACAGTGAAATGGCCGCGATCGAGGACCAGAACTGGGCGAAGAAGTCGTAGTTCTCCAGATCGAACCAGCCGTTGATGAAACCGGAGTCGGGCGCGAACGCGAACCGCCACGCGAACGCCGACACCACGGTGATGATGCCGTACGGAACGAGAATCGACGTCCTCACGATGCCGCGACCGAAGATGATCCGATGCATCACCATCGCGAACGCGAAACCGATCACCAACTCGACCGCCACCGTGATCAGCGTGATCAACACCGTGACACCGACATCGTGCCACCACAGACCATCGGTAAGGATCACCGCGTAGTTGTCGAACCACACGAACCGCCGCGACTGCGGGTCGGTGATCCGGTAACTCTGCAAGGACAACCAGACCGCCTGCAGCATCGGATAGGCGGTCACCGCCAGCATCACCACGAACGCCGGCAGGCAGAGATACCAACCCAGCCGCTGTTCGTGGCGGGCGCGGTCGCTCACCTTGGGCCGCTGGACGGTCGGAGCAGCCGTGGACTCGACCGTTGTCATCAGACCTCGGACCCCCTAGCTCAGCTCTTCGTCTTGGAGGACGGCCACCATCAGCTCGGCCGACCGGGTGGGCGTCTGTGCGTTCACCCCAGCCGGCGGATGCCAGGTGCGCTGGATGGTGGCCGTGATGTCGGGATAGTACGGAGTGACCGGTCGTGGTGCCGCCTCGTCGACCGACTCACGCAGGAGCTCGGCCATCGGGAACGCCTCGGTGATCTCCGGATCCTCATAGACCGACTCGACAGTCGCGAGCAGCCCTTCGCCCAGCATGTAGGCCTTCTGGCTCTCCGACGACGTCAGGCACTCCACCGCGTCGACCGCGAGATCGGGGTGTTCGGAGAAGGCACCCACCGCGAGATCGATCCCACCCAGCGGTGGCGCACTCGGCTCACCCTCGACGACCGCCGGCCACCGCGCCCACCCGATGTCGTCGATCCGGGCATCCTGGTCCTCGACCGCCTGGCGAAGTTTCGCCTTGTCAGCTTCGGACTTCGCCGCGTCCAGCTGACCTTCGAGATCGGTGAGCATGGTCGTCTCGGCGGTGTAGACGAACGGCCAGTTGGTCATGAAGCCGCCGTTGTCGGCGAGGAAGCCGGCCTGTGCCGTGCCCTCGTTGGAGTTGCTGATGTCGGACGCCGCCGCCTTCGACCTCGCGAGCGTGCGCAGGACCGACGCGGCCTCACGACCCGCCGAGGAGTCCAGCGCCGGCGTCACGTCCTTGCCCGCTTCGGGATTCTTCAGGATCGCACCACCAGCCGACGCGACGAGGGAGTTGATCAGCACGGTGTATCCCTCGTAGCGCGACGCCTGGACCTGGACCGTGGTGTCGGTCTCCTCGGCCGCATCGATCGCCTGGTCCCACGTGACCGCGGAACCGGAGCCGACGTCAAGCCCGGCCTTCCGCGCGACGGACTTGTGGTACCAGAGCAGCTGGGTGTTGGTGTTGAACGGAACCGCGAACAGGTCGCCCTGCCACTGCGCGGACTCCAACGGCCCCTGCAGCATGTCGCGAGTCAGGCGAGTGCGCTCCTTCGCCGTGAACTTGCGTACGAATCCTGCGTTGGCGAACTCGGCGAGGTACGGCACATCCAGACTCATCAGGTCGATGCCCGAGTCACCCGCAGCGAGACGTCGGACCAACTGCTCCCGCTGCCCGGTCGACTCCCGCGGCAACAGCGCCGTCGCGATCTCGTAACGGCCGTCCGCCGCCTGCGTGCACTGCTCGGCGAGCTTCTGCTGCGTACCGTTGTCAGGGTTGATGTACCACGTCAGCACCGGGACATCCGACCCACCGCCACACCCAGCCAACGCCGCGCCGGCGATCAGGGCCGTCGAGGCCAGCACCGCAACACCACGGCGCCTGGCCCAACGCCTCACACCCGGACCCGCTCTCCGACTCGCACGGTCGGCTGTGTCGTGCACGACGCCTCCCCGTCTGACTCGTCTCCTCCGGCCGGTGCGTACTGCCCAGATGTGGCCGCAGAGCCGCATGCTGCGCTGTCTCGGCCCAGGTGGTCGATCTTTCGAGCCGCAAGTAAACCATGTCTGGTGGCGTCTCGCGAGAGATCTTTCGGCGGCGTCGCGGGTGAAACCTCAAGCAGGGCCGCGGAGTACAACCGACGGCGCCGGGCGGCGGAGCCGCGGTCAGTACCAGTTGTTGGCCTGCCAGAACGACCACGCCCCGCACGGGGTCGAGTAACGGTCGGCGATGTAGTGGAGGCCCCACTCGATCTGGGTGGTCGGATTCGTCTGCCAGTCGTCGCCGTAGGCGGCCATCTTCTCGCCTGG
>JBOHED010000143.1:0-10645 GCA_050700915.1 Actinopolymorphaceae bacterium
GCGCGGTCACGACCCGGTGTTGCAAGACGGGTCCGTGGTAGACGGGCCAGGACGGCTCGGGCGGACGGTCCTCGGTTTCCTCCTCCGCGGCGTACGGGTCCTCCGAGTTGTCACCGAGCTCGTCGTCCTCGTCGGACCGATCGTCGTGGCGCGGGTGCTGGTAGGTGTCGTCGTACCGGCCGTCCGCGTACTCGTCGTAGGTAGGGGCGTCCGCCGACATCCCGGTCATAGGCGTTGTCGACCCGTTGCCCAGCTGCGCCGCGTCGGACCCGCCCGCCCCAGGTGACAGAGCGCCGCGTGACAGAGCGATGGTCCGGTCAGGGGGCGGCTCCCCCGTCTCGAGCCAACGCAGGAGGGCCGGGGCGCTCGGACGTTCGGCAGGGTCCTTGGCGAAGCAGATCTCGAGAACGGGAAAGAGCCAGTCCGGACAGCCGTCGAGGTCCGGGCCCTCGTGGAGCACACGATAGGCGACGGCCTCCAGCGGGCCCTTGCCGAAGGGCGAGCGCGTGGTCGCGGCGTAGGCCACCGTCGCCGCCCAGGAGTGGATGTCAGCAGCGGGCGTGATCTCCGAACCGTGCAAGATCTCCGGCGCGACGTAGCCGGGGGTGCCGTAGACCAGGCCGGGCACCGTCATCCGGGTGTCGTCGGAGATCTGGGCGATGCCGAAGTCGATGACCACCGCGATGCCGTCGTCGAGGAGGACGTTGGCCGGCTTCAGGTCACGGTGGACGACGCCGGCGCCGTGGATCGAGCAGAGCGCGTCGGCGAGGTCACCGGCGAGATCGGCGAGATCGGCTCCCGCGAGCGGCCCGTTGCGTTCCACCACCTCGTGGAGGGGCGGACCGGCCACGAAATCGGTGACGAGGTACGGCGTGGCAGCGGCGACATCGGCGTCGAGGACCTGCGCGACATGGCGGCCCCGGACCCGCCCGAGCACCTGCGCCTCGCGGGCGAACCGTGCCCGCGACTCGCTGTCGCCGGCGACGTGCGGGCGGAGCAGCTTGATCGCGACGGTCCGGCCGTCGGCATCCGTGGCGCGGTGGACGACGCCCATCCCGCCCTCACCGATCCGTTCACGCAGCAGGTAACCGTCGAGCCGCGTGAACTCGACAGTGGACGCGTTGTCGGTCAGGTCCCGCTGCACGCAAACACGGTAACCGGCGCGCGGCCGCTGTGTCCGGCGCACGCCACGCCCGCAGATTCCGAGTCGTGAACGATTTGGGTGCCGGCGAATGCGGCGAACCCGGCGGACCTGCCGCTAACCGACCTTCGCCAAGATGTCGTCGGACACGTCGAAGTTCGCGTAGACGTTCTGCACGTCGTCGCAGTCCTCGAGTGCCTCGACCAGCCGGAAGACCTTCGGTGCGGTGTCCTCGTCGAGAGGAACCGTCACACTCGGGACGAAGCTCGCTTCGGCCGATTCGTAGTCGATTCCGGCATTCTGCAGAGCGGTACGGACGGCCACCAGGTCGGTCGGCTCGGAGATCACCTCGAACGCCTCACCGAGGTCGTTGACCTCCTCTGCACCTGCGTCGAGCACGGCGAGGAGTACGTCGTCCTCGGTGAGTGTCCTGCCGTCCTGGTCGCGTGGGAGGACGACGACGCCGCGCCGGCTGAAGAGGTACGACACGCTGCCCGCGTCGGCCATCGTGCCGCCGTTGCGGGAGTTGGCGGTACGGACCTCACCGGCTGCCCGGTTGCGGTTGTCGGTGAGGCACTCGATCAGGATGGCGACGCCGGCCGGGCCGTACCCTTCGTACATGATCGTCTGGTAGTCGGCGCCACCGGCCTCGAGCCCGGCACCACGCTTGACAGCTCGATCGATGTTGTCGTTGGGAACCGACGACTTCTTCGCCTTCTGGATGGCGTCGTAGAGCGTCGGGTTGCCCGCGGGATCGGCACCGCCGACCCTTGCCGCGACCTCGACGTTCTTGATCAGCTTCGCGAAGAGCTTGCCCCGCTTGGCATCGATCACGGCCTTCTTGTGCTTTGTGGTTGCCCACTTGGAATGACCGGACATGGCGGGTAGGCCTCCTTCACGCCGAAGACGCGGTGGTCAGCTCGACAAAGTATCGATGGACGCGGTCGTCGCCGGTCAGCTCCGGATGGAAGGCCGTCGCGAGCAGGTGACCCTGGCGGACCGCGACGATCCTACCCACGGCGGGACCGGAGGCGACGCGGGCGAGCACCTGGCAACCCTCGCCCACGCCCTCGACCCAGGGGGCGCGGATGAACACGGCATGGAACGCCCCGCCCAGGCTCTCGAACTCCACGTCGGCCTCGAACGAGTCGACCTGCCTGCCGAAGGCGTTGCGGCGTACGGTCATGTCGATCCCGCCGACTGTCTCCTGGCCGTGTGCCCCGTCGCGGATCCGGTCGGCGAGCAGGATCATGCCGGCGCAGGTACCGAAGACCGGCATGCCCGCCGCGATCCGTTTGCGCAGCGGTTCGAGTAGCTCGAACGTCGTCGCCAGCTTGATCATCGTGGTCGACTCGCCACCGGGTATGACGAGCCCGTCCACGGCCAGGAGCTCCTGCGGGCGGCGTACGTCGACGGTTTCCGCGCCGTGGGTACGCAGGATCCGATGGTGCTCGCGGACGTCGCCCTGGAGCGCGAGGATGCCGATCGTCGGTGTGCTGGCCACGTCTCCCCACCCTACGGGCGGGCGGTCACCAACCCCGCGTCGCGAGGCGGGCGGTCTCGGGCAGCTCGGCGACGTTGATGCCCACCATCGCCTCGCCGAGGCCCCGGGAGACCTTCGCGATCACGTCGGGGTCGTCGTAGAACGTCGTCGCCTGCACGATCGCCGCGGCCCGCTTGGCCGGGTCGCCGGACTTGAAGATCCCGGAGCCGACGAACACGCCTTCGGCACCGAGCTGGCGCATCATCGCCGCGTCGGCCGGAGTGGCGATTCCGCCCGCGGTGAAGAGGACGACGGGAAGCTTGCCGAGGCCCGCGACCTCCTTGACGAGTTCGTACGGGGCCCGCAGGTCCTTGGCGGCGGCGAACAGCTCCTCTTCGCCGAGGGAGGTCAGCCGGCGGATCTCGGCGCGGATCTGGCGCATGTGGCGGGTGGCCTCGACCACGTTGCCCGTGCCGGCTTCTCCCTTGGAGCGGATCATCGCCGCGCCCTCGGACAGCCGCCGCAGCGCCTCGCCGAGGTTGGTCGCACCGCACACGAACGGCACCGTGAACGCCCACTTGTCGATGTGGTGCGCCTCGTCGGCCGGGGTGAGCACCTCGGACTCGTCGACGTAGTCGACACCGATCGCCTGGAGCAGCTGGGCCTCGACGAAATGCCCGATCCGCGCCTTGGCCATGACCGGGATGGAGACGGCACCCACGATCCCGTCGATCATGTCCGGGTCGCTCATCCGGGCGACGCCGCCCTGGACGCGGATGTCGGCCGGCACGCGCTCCAGTGCCATCACGGCCACCGCACCGGCGTCCTCGGCGATCTTGGCCTGCTCGGGCGTGACGACGTCCATGATGACGCCACCCTTGAGCATCTCGGCCATGCCGCGCTTGACCCGGGCTGTGCCGGTGAGGGGAGCGGCGCTGGTGCTGGCGGACTGGGACTGCGATTCGGTCACGGCTACCTCGGAGACGAAGCGGTACGAACGGCCAGGTCCATGATAAAGCTCCGACTGGCACCAGGTTCCATAGCCAGTTCGGTGTGAGTGGCTCCCCACCTCGGCCGGGAGTCAGGGCGGCAGGCCGGCCGGTGCCGTCGTGTCCATCTCGACCGTCTCCGGCATGACGGCGCGCCCTGCGAGCCGGAACCACCGGACTCGCCAGCGGCGCCGGAGAGCCCTGGTCGTCGCCACGGTGTCGTTGTGGAAACGGCGGGCCATCTCCACCCGCCGGCACGCCGCGCCCAGCTCCGCGAGCAGCTCCCCCGCCCCGGGTTGCCCGGTGAGCTCGCGAGTCCCGTCGGTGTCCGGGAACGCCGCGACCAACGCCTTGGACAGGTCGGACTCGCGCGCCTCGCGGTTCTCCTCGCCGCTCGCGCGGGCCCGGTGTGCCGCATCGGCCACCAGCAACGAGGTCGCCGGGTCGAGCATCCCCGACGTGGCGACTTCCAGAGCGACGGCAGAACGGCGGAACAGCTGCGCGTCCAGTGCCGCCCGGGCGGCGTCGAGCCGGGTGTGCAGCCGGTCGACGCGGCCGGCGGTCCAGGAGAGGTACACCCCGATGACCGCGACGACGATGACGGCGATGTACGGCCAGTTCATCGCGCCTCACTCACGCCGGCCGGGCCCTCGGCGACCATCTCGTACACCGCGAGGATCTCCTTCGCGACACTGCTCCAGTCGTAGCGGCGGACTGCCAGGCGGGCGGCCGCCCGCAGCCGGTTCCGCTCGTCCACGTCACGCAGTAGCTCGAGTGCCGCCCGCGCCAGTGCCGATGAGTCCCCGACGTTGAAGAGCCCACCGATCTCCCCACCGTCGACGACCAGCCGGAACGCGTCCAGATCGCTCGCGAGCACCGGCGCGCCCGCGGCCATCGCCTCGACGAGGACGATGCCGAACGACTCGCCGCCGGTCTGTGGCGCGACGTAGACATCCGAGCTCGCGAACATCTCCGCCTTCTCGGCGTCGTCGATCATGCCGAGGAACGTCACGGCGTCCCGGCATTCCGGCGGAAGGGTCGAGCGGGCCTCGTCCACGTCGCCGCGGCCGGCGACGAGCAGTCGCACACCCGGCCGTTCGTGCCAGATCGACGGGAACGCCCGCAGCAGGACCGCGAGCCCTTTGCGGGGTTCGTCCAGCCGACCCAGGAACGACAACGTGCCGTCGCCGGTCCGCCAGGACGCCCGGGGGCCGGCGGCGGAGAACCGCTCGACGAACAGGCCGTTCGGGATCACCACCGGCTCGCCGCCGAGGTGCTGGACGAGCGTGGCGCGGGCGGGCTCGCTCACCGCGATCCGGGCGCTGATCTTCTCCAGCGCCGGTCGCAGGATCGACGAGGCGGCGCTCATGACCCGCGACCGCGGCATCGCCGTGTGGAACGTCCCGACGATCGGGCCGGCGGCCGCCCACAACGTGAGCAGCGACAGCGAGGGCGTGGCCGGTTCGTGGATGTGGAGGACGTCGAACCCGCCGTCCCGGATCCAGCGGCGGACCCGCGCCGCCGAGAGTGGGCCGAACGCCAACCGGGCCACCGAGCCGTTGTAGGGCACGGGCACCGCCCGTCCGGCTGGAACGACGTACGACGGGACCGGCGTGTCGTCGTCGGCAGGTGCCAGCACCGACACCTGGTGCCCCATCTCGATCAGCACCTCGGCGAGGTCGCGTACGTGGTTCTGGACCCCGCCTGGGACGTCCAGCGAGTAGGGGCAGACGATCCCGACCCTCACCTCGCCGCCTGATCCGCCGTGAGTGCGGCCTGGTGGTCGCGGGTGAGATCGTCGATCCAGAGCCGCTGCAGCATGTGCCAGTCCTCCGGATGCTCGGCGATGCCGGCAGCGAACGCGTCGGCGATCTGCTGGGTGAGCGTACGGATCGCCTGCCGGGACCCGACCGGCTTCTCCAGTGGGTCGTGGAAGTGGATGTGCATCCGAGGTCCGTCGTACCACAGGGTCACCGGGATGAGGACCGCACCGGTCCGTACAGCGAGGGCGGCGGGTCCGGCGGGCATCCTGGTCTGCTCCCTGAAGAAGCTCACCTCGACACCTCGGGTGGACAGGTCGCGATCGGCGACAAGGACGACGAGACCGCCCGCGCGCAGGCGTTCGGCGAGCACCTGCATGGGATCGTCCCCGCCCTTCGACGGGAGGACCTCGATGCCGAGCGCCGACCGGTAGGCGACGAACCGGTCGTACAGGCTCTCGGGGCGTACCCGTTCGGCCACCGTCGTCATCCTGGTGCCATGGCCGAACGCCCAGGCGCCGGCGAAGTCCCAGTTGGCCATGTGCGGCAGCGCGGCCACCACGCCCCGGCCACTGTGGACAGCGGCCCAGAATGCCTCTCCGCCGTGGGTGACGACCGACCGGCGGATGTCGTCGGGACGCATGTCGGGCAGTCGGAACGCCTCACACCAGTACCGGAAGTACGACCGCATGCCGGCGCGGGTCAGTGCCCGCAACTCGGCCTCGCCCGCGCCGGGCCGGACCCTGTGGAGGTTGCGGTGGAGCTGACGTACGCCCCTGGTGCGGCGGAGCCAGGCGAGGTCGGCGAGCACGCGCAACAGCCCGAAGGCCACCGGTCCCGGCAGCCGGCGCAGCACCGCCCACGCGGCGGAGTACGCGGCGGCGACGCCTAGGTCCATGAGGCCGCGCACCCTGAGGCGGCGCAGCCTGAGGCCGGACGAGGGGCCGCGTTGGGCATCCCTTTCCGCCGACCGCCCTGCCCTCACCGGCCCTCCCGCTCCCCCGACTCCGTCCGGACCTGCCGGCGTACGGCGACCACCCGCTGGACCACGGTCACGGTGCTCGCCACCGCGAGGACGGCCAGCACCAACGGCAACAGCAGCGGGACACCCAGGCCCGACAGTCCGGTCGCCACCAGCACCGCGACCAGCCGGTCGGCGCGCTCGGCGATCCCGACGTTGGCCGTGAGCCCGAGGCTCTCCGCCCTCGCCTTGGCGTACGACGTCACGCTGCCCATCACCAGGTCGTACAACGCGATGCAGGCGAGCAGGTAACTCGCTCCCCCGCCTGCGTACCAGAGGGCGAGTCCACCGAAGACCGCGGCGTCACCCACCCGGTCGAGGGTGGAGTCGAGGAAGGCGCCCCACTTCGAGGATCGGTTGGACATCCGGGCCATCAGACCGTCGACCATGTCGGAGAAGACGAACGCCGTGACGACGATCGTCCCCCAGAAGAGCTCGCCGCGGGGGTAGAAGCCGAGGGCACCCACACACACGCCGAGCGTGCCGACGAGGGTGACGATGTCGGGCCCGATGCCCACCCGGAGGAAAAGGTGCGCCACGGGCGTCAGCAGTCGTATCCAGAACTGGTGGAACCGTCGCAACATGAGGTGATCGCCGCTCGTCGGGGCTCGGCTCGTCGCCGTGATGCTACTGGAGCGCTTCGATCGGCCCAGACGGATGGTCATCCAAACCGGCGGGCCAGTTCCGTCAACACGCACGAGGTACTTGTGCCGCGGTCGGGGCTGGGTGAAAGGTGGATAGTCAGATGTCAGGGCGCCGCCCGCTCGAACCACCTGCGGTGAGGTGGGCGGTGGCGTAGGCCGCCGAGGCAAGGAGTCGACATCCTCGGCGGACGAAACGTCCGGGCGCGTCCGGCTTTCCGCTTGCGCGCGCAAGGAGGCGACGCCCATGGCTGAAAAACACACGAACCCCGGCGGAGCGGCCGTCACGGCACCCACGGCCGACCGGCCCGATGTCGTCCGAAACATCGCCCTGGTCGGCCCGTCTGGTTCGGGAAAGACGACACTCGTGGAGGCACTGCTCGCGGCCACAGGCACGATCGCCAGGTCGGGACGGGTGGAGGACGGCGCGACCGTGAGCGACTTCGACGAAGTCGAGCACCGGCAGCAGCGGTCGATCGGTCTGTCGCTCGCCCCTCTGACCCACGGCGGGATCAAGATCAACCTGCTCGATACGCCGGGATATGCCGACTTCGTGGGAGAGCTCCGTGCCGGCCTGCGCGCCGCGGACTGCGCGCTCTTCGTCGTCGCCGCGAGTGAGGGGATCGACGGCGCCACCCAGGCGCTCTGGCACGAGTGTGCCGCCGTCGGCATGCCTCGCGCCGTCGTCATCACCAAGCTCGACCATGCCCGGGCCGACTACGCCGGTGTGCTGGTCGAGGCGCAGGCGGCCTTCGGGGAGAAGGTTCTGCCCCTCTACCTACCCGTCGACGGACAGGGCGAGGTCAGCGGCCTGGTCGGGCTGCTGTCGGAGAAGCTGTTCGACTACTCCTCGGGCAGCCGGTCGGAGCGCCCCGCCGACGACACGTACGCGGATCAGGTGGAGGAGGCCCGCGGCACACTGATCGAGGGGATCATCGAGGAATCCGAGGACGAGAGCCTGATGGACCGCTACCTCGGTGGTGAGGACATCGACGGCAAACTGCTCGTCGACGACCTGGAGAAGGCCGTTGCCCACGCGTCGTTCTTCCCGGTCGTTCCGGTGTGTTCGTCCACCGGTGTCGGCACCGCCGAACTGCTCGAGGTGATCACGAGCGCCTTCCCCTCGCCGATGGAACACCCGCTCCCCGAGGTCTACACCCCGCGAGGCAAGGCAGTCGACAAGCTCGCCTGCGATCCAGGCGGACCGCTGCTCGCCGAGGTGGTCAAGACCTTCTCCGACCCGTACGTCGGACGGATCAGTCTCGTCCGGGTCTTCTCCGGAACGATCCGCCCCGACGACACCCTGCACGTGTCCGGACACCTGTCGGCGTTCGTCGACGACGCGCGCGGGCACGACGACCACGACGCCGACGAGAAGGTCGGCACCCTGTCGTCACCGCTCGGCAAGACCCAGCGCACGCTCAACAGGTGCGTCGCCGGCGACATCTGCGCCATCGGCAAGCTGAGCCGGGCCGAGACCGGCGACACGCTCTCGTCGAAGGACCAACCACTGCTCATGAAGCCGTGGTCGATGCCGGAACCGCTGCTCCCGATCGCCGTCACCGCGCACGCGAAGGCGGACGAGGACAAGCTCTCCCTCGGGCTCTCCCGGCTCGCGGCGGAGGACCCGACGCTGCGCATCGAACACAACGCCGAGACGCACCAGGTCGTCCTGTGGTGCATGGGTGAGGCGCACGCGGACGTGGCGCTCGACCGGCTCGCCAACCGGTACAGCGTCCAGGTCGACCAGATCCCGCTCCGGGTCCCACTGCGGGAGACCTTCGCTGGCAAGGCAGCCGGAAAGGGCCGACACGTCAAGCAGAGTGGAGGCCACGGCCAGTACGCCGTCTGCGACGTCCAGGTCGAGCCCCTGCCGGAGGGGTCGGGCTTCGAGTTCGTCGACAAGGTGGTGGGTGGATCGGTGCCGAGACAGTTCATCCCCAGCGTCGAGAAGGGCCTGCGCGCCCAGATGGAACGCGGGGTGGCGGCCGGCTACCCGGTCGTCGACATCCGCGTCACGCTGCACGACGGCAAGGCACACAGCGTCGACTCCTCCGACATGGCGTTCCAGATGGCGGGTTCGCTGGCGCTGCGGGATGCCGCCAAGAACGGCGCGGTCAATCTCCTCGAGCCGGTCGACCTCTTGTCGGTGCTCGTGTCCGACGACTACGTCGGGACGGTGATGGGTGACCTGTCCAGCCGGCGGGGACGCGTTCTCGGAACCGAACCGGTGGGCCAGGGCCGCACCCTGGTCAAGGCCGAGGTCCCCCAGGTGGAGATCACGAAGTACGCCAACGATCTCCGGTCGATGTCGCATGGCACCGGCACCTTCACCCGGAAGTTCGTCCACTACGAACCCATGCCGAGCAACGTGGCGCAGCGACTCCGGGAGGCACAGGCAGACGACAGCGGGTGACGGTCGGCCGTTCGGCGCCGGACTCGCACGAAGATCGAGTGCTCCTTCGAAGATTCACTACTGTCCGGACTCCGGCGGGCGGCCGGTATGCGCTCCCGCCGGAGACCAGGATCGATCACGGGGAGCGTCACATGCGGGGTACGTCGCGCGTCGTCCATTCCATCCTCGTGCGCGGGCGTGTTCTGGGTGAGTGGCGAGAACCCCACCAAGGACTTCACCGAGGAGTACGCAGGTGTGATGGGTCGCAACGTCGCCCCGAGCAGGTCGCCCGGGCCGCCGACACGCTCGACCCTCCCAAGGGTGCCGTCGGCTTCCCTCACCGGACCCCTCGAGATTCCGCGGGACGCGTTGCCGGGGGGCACGGAGCGTTGGCGAGTGGCCCGGTGTCGATGCACGGCAGTCCGCTGGCCGGTGACACGTTCACCTGGTGGAACCGAGGCGACGGAACACAGGCGACGTTGAAGATCCTCGAGGCCGGCGACGAGCGGACGCACCTCTCCCGGGTGGCGATCGGCGACGAGCCTCGGGGCCGCCACGGCACGGCCGGCCCTCGTACCGACGACGGCGACCAGCAGATCGCCTGGCAGGAAGGCGACCTGGTGGACACCGTAAGTGCCTCCGGAGACGAACAGGCCATCGACGCGTTCATCGAGTCCCTGGCCAGGGTGCCGCGTAGCCGGGTGCAGGATCTCAGGAAATCCCTCCGATCCCCTCCACCCGAGAGTTACCTCGCCGCCGACGAGAAGCTGGCGCTCACCGGGCGCTCGAGAAAGCTGCGACGGGTGCTGGGCGACCACCCGACCGGACGGTGCGGAAGTCGAACTGCCACTGGCGAGGTCGGTGCTGCCCGACGGCTCCCGGTACTGCGGGCTCTGGCTCGAGGAAAGCCGTCGGGTCGACTTCTTCACGTCCTACGACGACGAGGACAACGAGATCGCCGTCCGGGACTAGGCCGGTAGGCAGCGGTGCTGCGGGTGCATCGGGCCGTCCCCGGCCAGCATTGCCCGGCAGGCGTCCTCCCTCCGAGACCGCTGGCTACGCTGCTCGGCATGTCCGTGGCCAGCTTCCGTTAGCCCGAGACGTACGACCCACCAGGAGGATCGCCGCATGCCGCTGACGTTCGATATGCCGCGCGAGAAGCTCGCGACCTACCAGGGGACCAACCCTCGTCCCGCCGACTTCGACGCGTACTGG
>JBOHED010000144.1:0-3919 GCA_050700915.1 Actinopolymorphaceae bacterium
GACATCCGCAGCTGGATCGAAACCTGGAACGATAACCCACGCCCCTACGTGTGGACCAAGACCGCTGACGAGATCCTCGACAGCATCGCCACCTTTTGTAAACGAACCTCGGGCGCGGGACACTAGGTACGCACGCCGGGCGGTGACCTGACATGAACAGTGCGTCGAACCTGCCGGTGACCCGGCCTGGGTGCTCTGTTTTCAACCAATGTTGGCGCGGCTATTGCCCATTGCCTCCAGGAGAGGGATCGCCATTTGTCGGTCGCGCAAACTTGTCGATCACTTATCTAGGCAGGCTCGATGGTGACCTTGGTGGTCACGGAGTTTGCGATGAAGCACTGCTCGTGGGCCAGGCGGTGCATCTGCTCGAGCGTTTCCGCGTCCGGCTCCTTGCCGGCGAACCCGATCTCTGGCTGGAGCACCACCTGGGTGATCGCCAGTCGACCGGCGTCGTTGTTTTCCATCTTGCCGACCGCATGATCATCGTAGGAGTCGACCACGAATCGCTTCCTCGCCGCGATCGCGAGGAAGGTCAGCATGTGACAGGACGCCAGCGCCGCGACGAAGGCCTCTTCCGGGTCGACATTCGTCTCGCTCCCGAGGTACGCCGGATTGGCCGACGCCGCGACCGTGGCGCCGCCGTCGAACCGCCAGACGTGATCTCGGCTGTAGGTCTGGTATCTGAATTCCGCATTCCCTCGGACCCATCTCACGTCCACGACATGCTCGGTCACCTGTGTCACCCCTCCAACGACCTGTCGCACGCACCGCGCGTGGCTGCGACGTGAGGCATCGTACGCCGAGGTCCCCGGGGGCACGCGGATCGTGCTATGCCGACGTGCCCGAGGGTCGTCGACAGCGAGTCACAGGCCTGCCGCAGTGCCTGGAGTCCGGCGGCGATCGCGGGTTGTTCCCGGGAGCCGGCCCGGACGGTGGCGACCACCCGGCGAATCGGCACCGGCGGGGCGCCGACGGGGACCCGTCGGGTGTCGTGCCTGGCGGCGAGTTCGACCAGGCGTGGGATCAGGGCGACCCCGAATCCGCGGGCGACCAGCGCAGCGCCGGTGTCCCACTCGTCGGCGTGATGGGCGACGTCGGGGATGAAACTGGCGCTGGTGCAGGCGAGCGTGACCAGTTGGTAGCGCGTCCGGCGTTGCTGCAGATCTATGGGTCGGATGCGAGCTCGCTCAAGGCGACGTCCGGGCGGCCAACCACGGGGTGCTCGGGCCAGACCAGCATGTCCAGCGGTTCGTCGTAGAGAACCTCCTGATCGAACGTCATGTCGGAGGCCGGCGGGATGTCGGGTGTCGCGACGACCACGGCGATGTCGGTGTCATCGGTGGCGAGCAGGTCGAACGAACGGGCCGGGCCGGCTCGGGTTTCGCGCAGGTACAGGCGTACCGCCGGGTAGTCACGGCGCAGCCGGTCCATCGCCTGCGACACGACCACAGCGGCGTGCGCAGCCAGATCGGCCCGCGCGCGCTCCCAGTGGGCGGCGAGGGTGTCGCCATGCGCGAGCAGGGTGCGCGCGGCGGTGGTGAGCCGCACTCCGCGTCCGGCGAGCTCGAGCAGGACGAGGCCAAGCTCCCGGGCTAGATGTTGCGGTTCATGAGGTTGGTGACGCGGGCGTGTGGGTCGTGAGCTGCTGAGACGGGTCTCCGTCGGCAGGATGTGACGTGCCGACCACTCGTCCTGTTCCGAGGGAGACCCGCGTGTCCACCGTAATGCTCCGTTGACTCCTGCTGGCCGGCTGCGTCTTGTCCAGCGCTGTCAGTACCGTCCGATCGCTCATGTGGCGGCCGAGGCCGGCGTTTCGCGGCAGTGCCTGTCCAAGTGGGTGAGCCGGTACCGCCGCTGTGGTGAGGTGGGTCTGCTCGACCGCTCGTCGGCGCCACACTCCTCGCCATCGCAGCTGGCGCCGCAGGTGGTGGAGCTGATCGAGAGCTGGCGTCGGGACCGCAAGTGGTCCGCCCGCACGATCGCCACCGAACTGGCCGCCGAAGGCCACCACGTCTCGACGCGACGGTGGGTCGCTGGCTCGTCCGGCTCGGGATCAACCGCCGTCGCGACCTGGACCCCGACGGCGAGTCCAACCGCCGACCGGCCACGATCACCGCCCGCTATCCCGGCCACATGATCCACCTGGACGTCAAGAAGGTCGGCCGGATCCCTGACGGCGGCGGCTGGCGCGCGCACGGCCGCGGCAGCACCGCGGACCGGGCGGCCAGGCGTGCCAAAGCCAAGAAGCACGGCGGCGCCAAAGCGGGCTACGTCTACCTCCACTCCGTCGTGGATGGCTACTCCCGGCTGGCCTACACCGAGCATCTGCCCGATGAGACCGCCGCGACCACTATCGGGTTCTTCCACCGCGCCCGAACCTTCTTCGCCGCCCACGGCATCGCCCGGATCGTCCGCGTGGTCACCGACAACGGCCCCAACTACCGAGCCGCCGCCTTAGCCCGCACCATCGATGCCAAGAACCCGCCGACGTTGCAGTCCAGCCTGTCGAAAAGACCGCGACGCCGCCACTGCCAACAACCTCGAGCTCCGACCAATCGATCAGACCAGTGCGCAGGCACCGACAGCAACCTCACCCTGACCGTAACGATCGTCCACGCGACCGATCGCCTCGCGTGCCGAAGACGCCACACTCCCGCGGATGGCGCGGCCCAGAACCGAATCGGCCGGCATCGATCGGTCACTATGCCCGTTTTGCCCGGATCTATTCCCGGATTCGACGGATCTATGCCCGTCATGGCGGAGCCGTCGTCATCCCGGTAGTTCTGCCTAGCTGGCTGGGGGATCTTCTGTGCGGTAATCTCCCGTCCGGTTTGGTGGTTCTCGGGGAGGGGCCACCTTTTACTTTTCCGTTCAATTGGGACGTTCCATAAACGAATAGGGGACTCAGCGTGGGATCACGCCGGGTGTGGGGGGCTGCCTTGCTGGCGGTCGCCGGCCTGACGGGGGGTTTGGTTGCTGCCGGGATCACCGGTGGTGTGCTGGGAGTCGACTGGGTGGGTGGGGAGCGCGCGGCGGCGCTGGACCGGATCGCCGGGCCGCCTCAAGTTGCAGAGGGCGGGGAGAGATCCGGGCCGGTCAGTGGCCGGCTTCGCTCGTTCGCGCTACGAGCGGACGGCAACGGCAAAGCTGGTGTACGGAAGGACCGCACGGAGCCTTTCAGCTTGCTCGGGGTGACCTGGGCCGATCCAGGCGTACGACTCGACGGCGCGGTCGAGGTACGGGTACGGGATGCGAGAACCCAGACGTGGAGCGGTTGGACCCCTCTGGAGTCCGACGGTGCACCTGCCGAGTCCGCACCGGGTGTGCGTGGGAGCACCGATCCGGTCTGGGTCGGCTCGTCGACAGGGGTCCAGGTTCGGGCCAGTGCCCACGACACGCCGTCGGCCATGCTGCCCAAGGGACTCAGGCTGGACGTGGTCGACCCGGGCAACGACCGCAACCGCAGCGCCCGCGGAGATGGTTCCAGCTCCACGAGTGGTGGGCGGCTGGAACCGGCGTCGTACGTCATGGCCGATCCGACGCCGACCGTCGAGCCCACCGACACCCCGACCGCTACGGCTACAGCCACACCGACGCCGTCGCCTGAACCGACCCCGAGTCCGTCGGTCGAACCGACCGAGCCCGCCACCACCCCACCAGGCCCGACGCCATCCGCGACGCCCACAGCCACACCGACAGCCACACCCACCACGACGCCATCCCCGACCCCGACCTCGACCATTCCGCCGGCTCCTCCGGCGACCGTGCCACGGCCGCCGATCACCCTCCGCTCCGGCTGGGGCGCGGACGAGACGCTCGCAGTCGAGGACCCGATCTATCTTCCAGGCAACGAGGTGAAGGCGGTCGTCGTCCATCACACCGCCGGAACGAACAGCTACGCCTGCGCCGAGTCCGCCTC
>JBOHED010000145.1:0-2308 GCA_050700915.1 Actinopolymorphaceae bacterium
ACAGGGCTGCGACGCTCTGGGAGAGGGCGGCGAGGTAGGCGAGCCGGGCCAGCTCGGAGTCGAGGATCTCGGGACCGCCGTACCTCCCGACCACCAGTGTCCGGCGAGGCTGGCCGAGAGGCACCGCAGCCGCGGCGACGTAGCGCCACCCGTGGCCCTCCCACTCGGCGGGGACGATCAGCCGGCGGGCCGCGGTGAGCGGATGCCAGAACGCTTCGCCGGTGGGGAGGACCGGTGCAGTCCTCGTCCGGTGGACGATCGTGGCACCGGCCGCGGCTGTCATGCCGCCGCCGGCCTCGATCGCCTGCGCGAGGAACGCCCAGTCGGCACGGAAGACCGCGGGTGCCTGGTCGACGAGGACGCGTTCGGCGTCGGCCGGTTGCTCGGTCATCGCCTCGATCGCCTCGAGGTCGTGGCGCAGGTTGCCGCCTGCTGCGTACCGCGACAGCCACACCACCCGGACGCCGGGCACCGAGTGACAGGCCGACACGAGCGAGTCGGCGCGTCCACCGAGGGGAAGCTCCACCACGAAGTCGTCGACCGCGGTGCCGTCGTCCTCACGCCCCACCACGTCGACGGCCACGATGTCGGCGCAGACCTTGCCGAGTGCGGAAGCGACCGTGCCCAGGGCACCGGGCTCGTCGGGGAGTACGACACGGACGAGGTACACGTCTGCGATTGTCGCAGGCGTTGATCGTCGCCGCTGTTGCTTCGAGATCACGTCTGTTCTTCGAGATCACGTCTGGCGGCACGTCCGGCCGCGTGCCCGTGGGGGAGCGGGCTGGGCGCCCTCCTAGGATTGCCGGGAGTCCCACGACCGCGACGGCTAGAAGGGCCCACCACCGTGCCTGCGATCACTCGCGAGGAGGTTGCGCATCTGGCGCGACTCGCCCGGATCGACCTGACCGATGACGAGCTCGACCATCTCGCGCCCCAGCTCGACGTCATCCTGCAGTCGGTCGCGCAGGTGAGTGACGTCGCGGCACAGGACATCCCGCCCACCTCGCACCCGTTGCCGCTCACCAACATCTTCCGCGCCGACGAGGTGCGGCCCGGCCTGTCCGCCGAGGAGGCCCTGGCCGGCGCGCCCCTCGTCGACGGCGAGCCGGCCGTGGAGGCGCAGCGCTTCCGCGTACCCCGGATTCTCGGTGAGGAGGCCTGATGACCGAACGAAGTGAGGTCATGAATAAGCGCAGCACCTTGGTCATGGGGCCGACGAAGGAGGTCCCATGACCGACCTCACCAAGCTCACGGCGACCCGGCTCGCCGAGCAGATCCGGGCCGGCGAAGTCTCCGCCGTCGAGGTGGCGCAGGCCCATCTCGACCGGATCGCCAAGGTCGACGACCGGATCCGTGCGTTCCTGCATCTCGACACCGAGGGGGCGCTCGCGGCCGCGCAGGCCGTCGACGAGAAGCGCGCGGCGGGGGAGCCGCTCGGCCCGCTCGCTGGTGTTCCCCTTGCCCTCAAGGACGTCTTCACGATGAAGGGTGTGCCCACCACCTGCGGGTCGAAGATCCTCGAGGGGTGGCGGCCGCCGTACGACTCCACTGTGGTGAAGCGGTTGCGGGCCGCCGACCTGGTGATCCTCGGCAAGACGAACATGGACGAGTTCGCGATGGGGTCGTCGACGGAGAACTCCGCCTACGGACCGACCCGCAACCCGTGGGACACCGACCGGATCCCGGGCGGCTCAGGTGGTGGGTCGTCGGCGTCGTTGGCGGCGTACGAAGCACCTCTCGCGATCGGCAGCGACACCGGTGGGTCGATCCGGCAGCCGGCGTCGGTCACCGGGACGGTCGGGGTGAAACCGACGTACGGCGGTACGTCCCGTTACGGTCTGGTGGCCCTGGCCTCCAGCCTCGACCAGCCGGGCCCGTGCGCGCGGACCGTGCTGGACGCGGCGTTGCTGCACGAGGTGATCGCCGGCCACGACCCGATGGACTCGACCTCGATCGACCGGCCGGCGCCACCTGTTGTCGAGGCAGCCCGGGCCGCCGACGTCCGCGGCCTGCGGGTCGGGGTCGTCAAGGAGCTTGGCGGTGAGGGCTACCAGCCCGGTGTGGAGCAACGGTTCCGCGAGGCGGTCGACCTGCTCGGCGAGGTGGGTGCCGAGGTGGTCGAGGTGACCTGCCCGAGCTTCGTGTACGGGCTCGCGGCCTACTACCTCATCCTCCCGAGCGAATGCTCCAGCAACCTCGCCCGCTTCGACGCGATGCGGTACGGCCTCCGGGTCGGTGACGACGGCACCCGCAGTGCCGAGGACGTGATGGCGTTGACCCGCGAGGCAGGTTTCGGCGCCGAGGTGAA
>JBOHED010000146.1:0-2702 GCA_050700915.1 Actinopolymorphaceae bacterium
GGCAGCATCACCTTCGAGGGGTACGACCGGTGGGTCAACCTCCAGGTCAGCCGCAACCCCGGTGAGCCGGTGGCACTGGTGGGGGCGATCCTCGCGCTCGGCGGGTTGCTACTATCCCTTGTAGTACGTCGGCGTCGGGTCTGGGTCCGGGTGACCGAGGACGACGGGCGTACGGTGGTCGCGGTCGCCGGACTCGATCGAGCCGAACCTGCGCTGGCATCGCGGGGAGCCGAGACCACCGGCAGAGGGGCCACCGGCACGGGGGACAGGAGCGCGGACGGTCATGGCACCGCCAGCGACCTCGCGATCGAGATCGACAAGCTCGCCGCCGGGCTTCAGCGCCGCGCGGCATCGAGGGAGGAGCGGGAGTGAGCGCGCTCGCTGCACTGTCTGACAACCTCGTCCACTCGGCGACCGTCGTCTTCGCGTTGGCGATGCTCGCGCACGCGGCGGAGTGGGCGTTCGTCCGCGAACGCCGCACCGCGCCGGACGTTGTAGCGGCAGGGACGGCCGCCGGCGTCCACGGGTCCACCGAAGCATCGGGGGCCACCCTCGCGGCGGAGCAGACCGGGACCGACACCGCCGTCGCCGTGCTCGAACGCCCGCCTGGCGGGGGCGTCTGCGACGAGGCGGGGCTCGCGTCGAGCGATCACCCGGGCTCCCCCGAAACGGGTTCTGCTGCGACCGGTGGCGCCGAGGGCACCACAGACCAGCCGCTCCGCGCGGGGATGTTCCACCGGATCGGCGTCGCGCTCACCATCCTCGGCACCGTCCTGCTGGGCGCCGGAGTCGTGTCGCGTGGTGTCGCGGCGGAGCGGGTGCCGTGGGGGAACCTGTACGAGTTCGCGATCACCGCCAGCTTCCTCGTTGTCGCCGTCTACCTCGTGACGCTGCGCCGACTCCGGATCGGCTTCCTCGCGCTGCCGTTGGTGGGGTTCGTCCTCGTCGTACTCGGCATCGCGATCACCGTCCTCTACCTCCCGGTGTCAGGCCTCATCCCCGCGCTCCAGTCGTACTGGCTGGCGATCCACGTCTCCGCGGCCGTCACCGCGACCGGCGTCCTCACTCTCGCGGCGGTGGCGAGCGTCCTCCAACTCGTCAAGGCCAGGCAGGAACGACGGGGTGGTGGCGGCTACGCGGCGCAGCTTCCGCCGGCCGCGACGATCGAGCGGACCGCGTACCGGTTGACGGCGTTCGCCTTCCCCGTCTGGACGTTCGCCCTCATCGCCGGCGCGATCTGGGCGGCCGCGGCATGGGGACGCTACTGGGGCTGGGATCCCAAGGAGACCTGGATGTTCATCACCTGGGTCTGCTACGCCGCCTACCTGCACGCCCGGTCGACGGCCGGCTGGCGGAGCAGGTCGACGTGGATCGCCCTGGTGGCCTACGCCGCCCTGCTGTTCAACCTGGTCGGGGTCAACTTCCTGATCAGCGGGTTCCACTCCTACACCGGCATGTAGGCGCTCCCGGCCGTCCAGTGTGGGACCGGCATGTGAGCACTCACCGCAGGCGACAGCCGAGTGGTGTTATGGCAAGTCCCGCCCGTCCAATGTGGAGAAGTGGTTGGTGTTCGCGGGCCGACACCAACCATTCCTCCACGTTGATCATGGAACTGGCCTCAGTCGAGGCGTCGCCCGCCAGTCACGGCGTGGCTTCGGTGAGCGCGGGGTAGAGCGGCAGCGGCTCGACGACCTGCCATGTACGCCGGGCCGCGGCACGGACGGGATCCGCGAAGCCCCGACGCAGCGGCGCAAGCTCGGGTTGACGGTCGGCCGCGTCGGCGAGTTCGCCCAACCGCTGCAGGAAGATCTGCCGGCGGGAGCCGAAGGTGAAGTCGTACGCATCCCAGTACGGCCGGTCGGCACCGCTCTCCCCCAGGGCAGCTTCGAGGTGCCAGCTCGCGTTGAGCAACGCCCAGAACGCGGCGGACGCGTTGAGAGCGGCGTGGAACTCCTCGTCGGCGAAGGTGCGCCCGGCGGCCACCAGCCGGCCGCGGTAGCGCTGCACCAGGTCCTCGGCGAGGTCCGGCACGAGGCGTCGTACGCACCAGCAGGTGGGCATCGTCGTCCGCAGATAGGCGACGTCGAGGAGGGCGTGCCGGGTGTCGGCGAACTCCACGTCGAACAACCGCAGCCTGCCGCGCTCGTCGACCCGGTTGTTGTCCGGGCAGCAGTCGTTGAGGCTGAACACCCGCCACGGCCCCGGATCACCCAAGATCGTGTCGATCCAGGTGACCGCCGCCGCGACGTCACCGCCGAGGTCGAGGTTCGGATCGAGGACGGTGAGAGGGGTTCGCAGGTCGTCGACCAGTTTCGCGGCGGAGTACGAGTGGCCGCCGGACGAGGGCGAGAGCCGGGCGCGGAGTACGTCGTACTCCTCGGTCCGGCCGAACGTCGCCAGGTGGACCTCCGCCAGCGCGTCGACGTAGCCCTCCAGGCCGGCGCGCGCTTCGGAGGCCGACGAGCCCAGCAGGATGTTGGCAAGGCTCGGTCCGGAGCCGAGATCCTCCATCACGATGAAGCCCAACTCTGCGTCGCCGCCATAGAACGCCGGAACCGCGGTGCACGGCGTGGGCAGTGCGGACAGGAACTCGAGGCCGGCCCACTCGTTCCACAACCTGGACGCCGGGCTGAAGGGATCGGCGTCGTCCTTCGCGAACGTGTCGCCGTCGCCGCGGTGGGCCATCTTGACGACGGCGCTGT
>JBOHED010000147.1:0-2534 GCA_050700915.1 Actinopolymorphaceae bacterium
GGCTCACGGCGTATGACCATGCGGCGGGAGAGGCACGTACTTTCGCCCTGCATCGGATCACTGGCGCCGCGCCTGTCGACTAGAGGGTCTTTCGAGTCTCGCTAGGGTGACCCCGGGGTGAGGGGGATCGACCAGGGGAGGGGCTCGCAGGAGATGACCGTCCGCAGGAAGGTACGCCGCACAAGCACACGCCGCACAAGCACACGCCGGCCGAAGATGCGCCGCACAGAGACGCTCAACGACCAGCGACTGCGGACTCGTCGCCGCCGGATCGTGCGCACGAGCGCGGTCCTGCTCTCGACGTTCATACTCGGATTCGCACTTCTCGCCGACTGGTACGGGCTCTGGCATCCGACCGAAGCGCTCGTCGGCGTTCCCCGGGCCGCGGACCGGAGTCTCGAGCAGACTCCGGCGGCCCGACCGAACGACCCAGGGGTGTCGCGGAACAAGGACCGAGGGCCGTTCCCGCTGGCGATCAAGCCGCACACTCCGACCACCACGAGGCCGCCGTCGGCACCGCCGCCGGCTCCTTCGTCCACGCCACGGGCACGACCGCCGAAGGCGGTGACCAGCATCGTCACCAAGGGCTCCGGCGACTTCGTCGTCGCGGAAGGGTCATCGGCCAAGACAGGTTCCGGTGACCTGATCTCCTACCAGGTCGATGTCGAGAAGGACCTTCCGTACGCACCCGCCGAGATCGCGGCGACGGTCGACAAGATCCTGGCCGACCAGCGCAGTTGGGCGGCGGCGGGATGGGCGACCTTCCAGCGCGTCGACAGCGGGCCGGTCGATCTGCACATCCTGCTGTCGACGCCCGCGACGGTCGACCGACTGTGCGCGCCACTGCAGACCAACGGCGAGTTGTCCTGCCGTACCGGGGATCGGGTCGTGATCAACGCGAAGCGCTGGGCGTTCGGCGCGGAGGCGTTCGGCGAGGACGTGGTGAGCTACCGCAACTACGTCGTCAACCACGAGGTGGGGCACCGCCTGAGCAAGGTGCACGCCGACTGTACGGACGCGGGAGATCCGGCGCCGGTGATGATGCAGCAGACGAAGGGGGTCGGCGAGTGCAAGGCCAACCCCTGGCCCCTGCGCACCGAACTCGCCCGCGACTAGACACCCCTAGGGGGTGTCTGATGGATCACGCTCGGCTCGCGACGTCCCGCATCCCGCCTGGCCGCGTTCTCGTCGATCGGCGCACAAACCCAGTGCGCCTTCCTCCTCGGCCTTGCCAGCCGCGCGCGGATACGCCGCTCGATGATCGACCGTCATCCACCAGACACCCCCTAAGCGGTCACCGGGGACGTACGACGAGAGCGGGGAGATCGGCCAGGCTCGGGAGCACGTACGTCGGATGCGGCTCCGCGACCCTGGCCGCCTCCTCGTCCGTGACACCGGTGAGCACCAGCGCCGTGTCGAGGCCGCCCCGGTGACCGAGCTCGATGTCGGTCTCCAGCCGGTCGCCGACGACGAGCACCTGGTCGGCGGCGGCCGCGAGCCCGAGGCAGTCGAGCGCGGCGGCCAGCATCAGCGGTGACGGCTTGCCCATCACGGCCTCGACCTCGCGCCGGGTGCTGGTCTCGAGTGCGGCGATGATGCCGCCGGCGTCCGGGACCTCGCCGCCGTCCACCGGGCAGGTCCGGTCGGGGTTGGTGGCGACGAACCGCGCACCGCCTCGCAGCGCCCGGAACGCCTCCAACCACGTCTCGTACCGGAACGTCCGGTCGAACGACGCCACCACCAGCTCCGCCTCACCACCCCGCTCGACGAGCTTCACCCCGGCGGCGCGAAGCTCGTCGCGCAGGCTGGTCTCGCCGAGGAGCAGGACCCGGGCGCCCGGCAGCTGCGTGCGCAGCCAGGACGCCATCACCCCACCCGAGGTGACGACGGACTCGGGCCCGGTCGGGATGCCGAGCCCGGTCAGGCGTTCGGCGTAGGACTCGGCCGTACGCAGCGGATTGTTGGACACGAACGCCACCCGTACGCCTGCGGCGCGCAGCGCGAGCAACGCGTCCACTGCCCCGGGGAACGGCCGCCCGGACAGATAGACCGTGCCGTCGAGGTCGCAGATGATCCCGGCATAGCCCTCGGCGCGCCGACCCGCTGGCTGGACGCTCATGACAGGTACCTCAACCAGAGATACGGCAGGGCGAGTACGACGGTCACAGCGGCCACCACCGAACCGTACTTCGTGAACTCCCAGAAGCTGATGGGGCACCCGTTGCGCCTCGCGATCCCGATGACGACGACGTTGGCGCTCGCGCCGACCGCGGTCGCGTTGCCGCCCAGGTCGGCACCGAGTGCGAGTGCCCACCACAGCACGGTCTGCCCGGCGAGCGGGCCGTCCGGCGCGACCAGCTGCGAGACCACCGGGCTCATCGTCGCGACGTACGGAATGTTGTCGATCAACGCGGACAGGATCGCCGACCCGAACAGCACCATGACGACGGCGAGTCCCGCGTCACCGCGGACCGTCTGGGCCAGCCAGTGCGCCATCGCGTCGATGACGCCGACCTTGACCAGTGCGCCGACCA
>JBOHED010000148.1:0-5829 GCA_050700915.1 Actinopolymorphaceae bacterium
AGAACTCGTCGTCGTCCTCAGCCCGGCACGCGACCGGACCGAACGGATCGCCCTCACGATCACCGCCTCCGACCCGCGGGTACGGCTCGTCGAGGCGGCTGCCGACAGCCAGTCCGGAGAGCTCAGCGCCGCGATCCGTGAGGCGACGTACGACCTGATCGTCCGCGTCGACGGGAGGGGCATGCTCGGCCCGGGCTACCTCCGGCGCGCGGTCGAGGTCGTAGAGGGCACCTCGACCGGCGAGCAGAACGAACTCTCGCCCGCTCCGGTGCCGACCGGGGAATCCGCCTTCGGCGAGGCCGCCGCCCGCGCCATGACCAGCCGGCTCGGCATCGACGGCGGCACCCGACAGGCCTGTGCCCAGCCAACCTGTGCCCAGCCAACCAGTGCCCAGCCAACCAGTGCCCAGCCGACCAGCGTCCAGCCGACCAGTGCCCGACAGGCCAGTGCGCGGCCGAACAAGACCACCGGCCGCACCGGTCCGATGGACGCGGTCTATCTCGGCGTCTTCCGGCGCGGCGACCGCACCAGGGACGGACAGGTCCACCATGCCGGCGGCACGGTCTGGTTCACGCCGGAGACTCGGGTGAGCCACCGTCCGCGGCCCACCCCACGCACGCTCGCCCGGCAGTACTACCTCAACGGACAGTGGCACCACGCGCTCCGGCGGCGCTATCCCAGTGCCTTCGGCGGACGCACGATCACCGCGCCGGGAGCCGTGATCGGCTGCCTCCTCGCCCTCGCGGTGGCGGCCGTCGGCCTGCTGGCGATGTCGGTACCGCTGCTGGTCGGTGGACTCGCCGTCCCCACACTCTGCGTCCTCGTGAGCTGTGTCGGCGCCGCCTTCGCCGGTCGCGGCCTCTCGGCCGGCGGGCGGCTCTGGCTGCCGGTCGCGCTCCTCCTCACCCATCTGGCGTGGGGAGCGGGATTTCTCACCAGTCCACCGTTCCTCGGCCATCCGGTCGTCGGCCGCACCGACGCCGGTACGGCCGGGGACGTACGCCCTCGACACGACCTGACGATGCCCACCAGCCGGTGAGCAGATCAACCCGCGCTCCGCACGCGAAGGCCAGCAGCAATGAAAAACTCGACCTTCTGGGTCATGGCCGGGCTGGCCGGTGCCATTCTCGGGCCGGCCGGGGCCGCGACCCTGTACTTCGTTCCTGATCCTCTGGGCCTGGCGCTCGTCAGCGGCCTGGTCTGCTTCTTCTGCTTCCTCGCCCTGCCGTGGCTGGTGCTGCCGGCGGCGATGGTCGGTGGCGGGTTCGCCGCCGCCGTCGCCGGTACGGAGGTCGCGGCGGGACAGACCTGGATGGTCGCCGCGACCCACATCGGCGTCCTCGCCGCCGGGGCCGCCGCGCTCACGGCCCGCCGCCTTCTCGGGGCGCCGCACCGCGGACGGCCCGTGCGTACGCCGGCCGACAAGCCGATGCTCCTGTTCGCCATCGTCGGGCTGATCGGTGCGCTCTACGGACTGGCAATGGACCACCAGCCGGCCGACGTCCTGGTCGCGTCGTACCAGATCGGCATCATCCCCGCGTACTTCTTCCTCGCCACGCACACCCTCACGACGCCGAGCCGGCGTACGGCCGCCGTGGTCGCCACGGTCGCCGGCACTCTCGCGCTGGCGGCAATCGCCCTGGTCGGCCCGGACCGTGACGGCGGGATGCTCTCCGCACTCGTCCTGGTCGTGCTCGCCGTCGTCGTCGTACGTACGTCCGGGTGGCGTCGACTGGGCCTGGCCGTCGTGCTCGTCCCACTCGCGGCCGACGTCGCACTCACCGGTACACGGGCCGTGTGGGCGTCGACGGGTGTCGCTCTCGTGGTCCTGCTGCTGTGGGGAACGTCGGCGCTTCGCGGCCGGTTGGCCACGTGCGGCCTGGTCGCCGTTCTGCTCATCGTCGGCGGTGCGCTGGTCAGCCCGGACGTCTCCGGCCGGATGTCGACGATGACGGCGGACCTCACCCGGTCGGCCGGCTCGTTCGGGCCTGGATCGTCCGTGGGGCTGCGCGCCTTCGGCGAGAGTCCGATCATCGGCACGGGCGTCGGGCACACGACCGCCACCAGCACCGACGCGACCACCGCTGACGACGCGACTCCCGACGCCACGGCGTCGACGGTCGGCCCGGTCTATCCCTCGTTCTGGACCACGCTGCTGGCCAACCTCGGCATCCTTGGCCTGATCGCGCTGCTGTGGCCGTTGGCGATCGCCCTCCGGTCGGGCTTCCGGGACCGACACGGCCTTCCGCTCACCTTCGTCGCGCTCACGTGCGGCTTCGCGATCGGCGGCGGGCTCGCGACGCCGGGCGGCGGGCACTGGGAGCTCGGCCTGCTGCCGGCACTCACCTTCCTGACCACCGTCGCGGTGCCGGCCGCCCGATTCCTGCCCCAGCAACGACGCGAACCGTCCATCGCTCCGCAGCCGACGACCAGCCGGATCTGAACGCCGCCGTACGAGAGAAGCGAGTCGACATGCATGTGGTGATGGCCATCGTGGCCGGGCGGACAGAACTCTGGACCGACCTGGTAGCCACGCTCGTCGCGCGCGCGGATGTCGAGCTCACCGTCCTCGGGGTCGGAGCGTCCCCGCGCGCCCGGGGCGACATGAACCGGCTGGCCGAAGAGCATCCGCACCTCGCGTTCCACCACGCGCCGACGCTGCTGGGCGCCGCGGGCAACCGGCCGGGCGCGCTGCTGATCCGCCCCGGCAGTGGGCGCGTCCTGAGGCCGCTCCGCCCGGACGTCCTGCACGTCATCGGCGAAGCGGGCTATCCGGCGACGTACCAGATCCTCCGGATGCGCAGGAGGTACTGGCCGCATGTGCCGGTCACGTTGTACGCCACGCAGAACGTCCCGCACCCGCTGCCGGTCCCCTTCGCCCGGCTCGAGCGACAGACGTACGCCTCGGTGGAATGTGCGTTCCCCATCACCCCCGCCGCCGAGAACGTCCTGCGCAGGCGGGGCTACCGCGGCAAGAGCCAGGTCGTGCCGCAAGGCGTCGACACCGAGCTGTTCCGGCCCTATCCGGAGGCGCCGGTACAGCGGCCGTTCACGGTCGGCTTCGTCGGCTGGCTCGAACCACACAAGGGAATCACCGCCCTCATCGAGGCCACCGAGAAGCTCGACTGCGACCTGCTGGTCGTCGGCCGGGGCAGCCTCGCGCCCCAGGTCGAGGCGGCCGCCGCGCGACGCCCGGGCCGGGTCACGTTCCGCCCGAAGGTGAACCGCTTCGCGCTGCCGGGCCTGATGGCCGGGATGGACGTCCTCGCGATGCCGTCCACGGAGACCGTCCGTCGCACCCTCGTCCCCCGGACCGAGGTGCCGGTCAGGGAGGCGTTCGGCCGGGTCCTGGTTGAGGCGATGGCCTGTGGCGTCCCGGTCGTCGGCAGCAACCTGGGCGAGATTCCGCACGTGATCGGACCAGCCGGGCTGGTCCACCGCGCCGGCGACACCGACGCACTGACCGCGCGGCTGAGTCAGATCCGGGCCGACGACGCGCTCGCCCGTCGGCTCGGTGCCGCCGGGCTGACCCGTGCCCAACTCTTCAGCTGGACCACGGTGTCGGACTCCATGTGCCGCACGTGGCAGGCGCTGGCGGACAGCCACCCGCCAGCCATCCGTTCGTACGGCGTGCATCGCGGCAGCACCCCGACCCCACAGTCGCCGACCGCACAGTCTCCAGCTGTACAGGCCCCGGCCGTACGGGAGCCGACCGTACCGGCGCCGGCACCTCGCCGAACCCGAGAAAAGGAAGGGCAAAGATAGTGAGTGCACCTCTCAACCTGGGCGCCGCGCTGCGGGCCATCCGGTGGCCGGTCAGCATCCTGGCGCTGTCCATCGGCGGCGGAATCGCCGGCGCGCAGGCCATCACCTCCCAACTCCCGCCGACCTTCGAGGCGAGTGCCTCCTCGGTGGTCGCGGGGTACGACGCCGAAGGCATCCCCACGGTGGACGAGACCGGCAACCCGGCCGACTCGCCGAGCGCGGCGCCGTCGAAGCAGCCACGGGGGAGCACCGAACGTGCCGACGACGCCGACGACGCCGCGACACGGGTCGGGTCGCATTACGACCCCGCTCTCGCACAGGCGATGGTCGCCTCCGTCGCGCGTCTTGCCGAGTCGAGCGAGATCGCGCTCGCGGTCGCCCAGGAGACCCAGTTCCCGCCGGAGCTCGTCCTCGGCCACATCGAGGCGAACTACGAACCAGGACTCGCGATCATCACCCTGACCACCGAGGCCAAGACCCCGCGTGACGCGGCCACGATGGCCAACGTCGCCGCGGACCACCTTCGCCGGAAGGTCGCAGGTGGCGCGCTGTCCGGCCGGAAGGGCACGTTGTACGCCCAACCGTTGGACCAGGCGACCGTACCGACCAGCCCGTCCTCACCCAACCCGCTGCTCAACTGGGCCATCGGCGCCCTGCTCGGACTGCTCGCCGGCATCGGCGTGATCGCCCTGCGCCGGCGCTTCGACAACCGGCTCCGCAGCTGCCAACAGATCGAGACCGAGCTCGGCCTGCCGATCCTCGCGACCCTGCCGCGTGTGGGGCGGCGCGGGTTCCGTCACGGTGCCCGTCGGGCGTACAAGCGCCGGGCTGTCTCCCGGCCGATTCGTACGGCCATCGCCGCCATGACCCCGCTCACCGACCCGTCCGGCCGTCGACTCCTCGTCACGAGTGCGTTCCAGGACGACGGGAAGACGTTCGTGTCCGCGCTGCTGTCGCTCGGACTCTCCCAGCAGCACTACCACGTCACCCTTCTCGAAGGTCAACTCCGGCACCCGCCCCTGGCGCGGCACTTCCCCGGCAGCTCGGCGCACACCGTGCAACGTCTGCTCGGTGTCGACGACGCGGAGCTGGTGTCGTCCGGCCAGGTCGGGCTGCGGGTCGTGACGTCCGAACCGACCGAGCCGGAGATCAGTCGTGCCCTCCTGCGCAGCCGGCCGTTCGCACGCCTGATGCACCTCGCGGTCGGGGTGAGCGACGCCGTGGTGATCAACGGCCCCGGCGTCCTGGCGAGCGGCGACATATCTCCCCTGTCGACACACGCCGACGCCGCGATCCTCGTCGTCCGCGCCGGAGCCACGCACATCTCCGACGCCCGCCGGGCGGTACAGGTCCTGCGCCGGTTGAACCTCCCCATCGCCGGCGTCATCGTCACCGACGCCGTGGACACGAGTACCGGGCGGCCGCAGCCCCAGCCGGCACCGGACCACCTGGACGTGCCGCTGTCGAACGGACAGTCCCAACCGTTGGCCATCGCCAGCCGGGAGCAGGTGGGCGGGGTAGGCGATTCGATGGGCTTCGACGACCGTGCGCAGGTCCACATCCCGCGCAGCCTGCCCCCGGGAACCAGCACGGTGACGATTCCGGACCCGCAGTACGCCGACGGGGCGACGTACGCGGGCGGCCCGGGATACAACGCCGGCTCGGCCTACGCCAGCGGGACCGGGTACTTCGGCGGGGCCGGACACGCGAGCGGGGCTGGACACGCAGCTGGCGCCGGGCACGCCGGCGACGCTGGTGGCGCCGGCGCGACCTACGCCGGTGGATCGGCGTACAGCGGTGACTCGACCTACGCGGGCGGATCGGCGTACACCGGTGCGTCGTACACCTTCCGGCCCGCGTCCAGCATGGTGGGATCCGCGACCGTCACGACGACTCCGACGGGCGGAGCGGACGGAGCGGCCGGAGCCAAGCCCGCGCCGATCCGTGGCGAGCCGCGGGAGGACGCCGATCCGGACGACTCCATCGACCCGATGGACTCGATGGATACCGCGGAGGAGCACGCGCCGATCCGGCCGAGCGAGCCGGTCGCACCCGCCAGTCGCC
>JBOHED010000149.1:0-2070 GCA_050700915.1 Actinopolymorphaceae bacterium
CCGCGACGTGGCACTCGCCGTGCAGCGCGCGATCGGCGACGGCGCCGAGGAGTTCTGGGGCCAGAAGCCGATCGCCACCCTCCCTGGTCTCGCCGTCGTACCGCGACTTGCGTTCCTGATCGGCCGGTTACTCGACGCGGGTCTCGTCACGGGTGGACCGGTCTTCCGTGCAATGGTCCCGGTGTACGAACCAGATGGGGCATCCCCTGCGCTGTGCCTGTCCACCCGGCTCGGCGCCCTTCGCCACCACCGCGCCGACGCACATCGAGCGGCGTGGGCTGCCGCGGGTCTCACCGCCGCGGAGATCCAGTCCCTGCCACAAGGACCGGCGAGGCAGGCGATCGAGGACGCGACGAATCGGCGCGACGCACCTCTCTATACCGCATTGTCCATGGACGAACAGCGGGACCTGCTTGCCAGCCTGGGAGCGCTCCAGGGCTGAGTGGTTCACCCGTCGGAACGCCTGCCGTGGTTGGGGCCGACGGCCACCGTGTCGGCCAGTTTCGGCCAGTGCCGGCTCAGGGCGTTCGGGGTCCGCCGACAGCACAGACTCCGGCGATACGGTGAACGACCCGCGAATTCGTCCATGACCCAACCGCGGACGGGGCCATCTCATGGAACTTTCCCGCCAGGCGTTCAGCAGGCGGCGTGTCCTTCGCACCGCTGGCGCCGGAGTTCTCGTCGGGCTCTCCGCCACCGGCTGCGATCTGTTCTCCACCGATCCCACGTCGGACAAGCGCAATGGTGCCGGCGCCTCGGGGCCGAGCGCCCCGGAGGCGCCCAGCCTCGCCGCCCAGGTGAAGGCCGGCAAGCTTCCGCCGCGGAACCAGCGCATGCCGACGAGTGCGCTCGTAGTCGAGCCGATCGACGGAGCCGGCACGTACGGCGGCACCCTGACCACCTGCATGGGCAACCCCGACGCAGCCTTCGTCTTCAACACCATCGGTTACGACGGGCTGGTCCGGTGGAACCGTGACTGGTCCGAGGTCATCCCGAACCTCGCCGAATGGGAAGCCTCCGAGGACGGCGCGGAGTACACCTTCACCCTCAACGAGGGTACGAAATGGTCCGACGGCGAGCGGTGCACCGCCGACGACATCGTCTTCGCCTACAACGACGTGCTACGTAACGCCAAGCTGTTTCCGGCCTTCCCCGAATGGCTCACCGCGGGTGGGCGACCGGCGAACGTGGAGAAGCTCGACACCCACACCGTGCGCTTCACATTCCCGGAACCCAAGGGAATCTTCCTGCACCACCTGGCCGCTGCCGCGGGCAACGTCCTCACCGCATATCCGAAGCACTATTTCGAGCAGTTCCACGGCAAGTACGCAGCCGACGCGGACGCCGTTGCCAAGAAGGAAGGGCATCCGAGCTGGACGGACCTGTTCCTCGCGAAGGCCGGAGCCGGGATGACCGACATCGCGTGGTGGCAGAACCCCGACATCCCCACCATCGCGGCATGGAAATCGGTCGAACCACTGGCGGGGAACCTTCGCCTTGTCGCGGAGCGCAATCCGTACTACTGGAAGGAAGATCCGCAGGGCAGCCAACTTCCCTACATCGACAAGGTGGTCATCCACGTCGTCGCCGATCCCGAGGTCGCGGTGCTGCAGACCACCGAGGGCCGGTACAGCCTCGTGCCCGACGAGTTCGCCGTGGTTCGCGACAAGCCGGTGATCGCCGCGAGCCGGAAGAAGGGCGGCTATCACTTCATCGACGTCCCACAGTCGAACATGAATGCCGCGACGTTCGTCTTCAACCTCGCGCACAAGGATCCGAATCTGCGGAAGGTCCTGCAGAACAAGGACTTCCGAATCGGTCTGTCGTACGCACTCAATCGGCAGGAGATCATCGACACCGTCCTGCAGCGGCAAGGCGAACCGTGGCAGACCTCCCCGCTTCGCGACTCGAAGTTCTATGACGAACGCCTTGCCAAGCAGTACACCGAGTTCGACGTGGACAAGGCGAACGACCATCTCGACCGAGCGGGTTATACCGAGCGGGACAGCGACGACTTCCGGCTGCGTCCGGACGGTGAACGGCTGGCCTTCACCCTGCAGGTACGCCTGG
>JBOHED010000150.1:0-4156 GCA_050700915.1 Actinopolymorphaceae bacterium
CCACCCTCCTGGAGAACGCCCTGCACCACGGGGGAGGGACGGTCGTCGTACGCCGGCGAACGACCGGCAGCCCGCCCAGCGGCTCTGTCGTGGTCGAGGTGGCCGACGAGGGTCCGGGCGTACCCGCCGAACTCGGTCAGCGGATCTTCGAACGCGCCGTGAGCGGGCGCAGCGGTACCGGGCTCGGACTCGCCCTGGCCCGCGACCTCGCCGAGGCAGGTGGCGGTCGTCTGGAGCTGATCTCGCGCCGACCGGCCGTGTTCGCCGTCTTCATGCCGAGTGCCGGTGGCAGTGGCGGTGGCGGGGAGGCGGCGGGTCAGGCGGCCGTCGACACCCGGGTGCCGGAGTCGTCGGCGTCGTCGTCGGAGGCTCCTGGAGGTACGGATGCCGGCGTCGCGCCCGAGAGGGTGGCCCGGAAGACGAAGCGGCGGTAGGACCAGAACCGCGCGAGCGTACCCAGTCCGATGCCCACCAGGTTGGCGACCGTGTTGGACACGGGGTCGTGCAGGTCGAGGACGTAGTTGACGAACGCGAGGACCGCCAGGTTGATCGCGAGACCGGCCAGGTTGAAGGCGAAGAAGAGGGTGTACTCGCGCGAGACGGCCCGGCGTTCGGTGTGCCGCCAGGTCCAGTGCCGGTTGCCGAGGTAGGCGACGACGGTGGCCAGAACGACGGAGATGGTCCGTGCGGTCAGCGGCTTGTCGTGCAGGACGCCGTCGCCGTCGATCCCGTAGCGCAGCAGGCTGAACCCGCCCATGTCGACGACGAACGCGACCGCGCCCACGACCCCGAACTTCGCCACCTCATGGACGAGCAGGCCCAGCCGGCGGTAGAGCCGGCAGAAGATCGGGCGCAGGAACGACACGACGGACCTCTGTACTAGGAAAGGGGGCAGGTGCTGGCAGGGCTGCGGTGGGCAAGACCGCCGAGCCTACCCGCCCGAGGTTCCCGCCCCGGGCCGACCCGGCCGGTAGCTCCATGTGAGGATCCGGGTCGTGGAGCAGCGGACACCCGCGGTGACGGTCTGGATAGCAGGAGCCGCGCTAGACACGCGAGATCAGCTCGACGCGCGAGCGGCCTGTGGATAACTCCCAGCGTGAAGTGGAGGGATTCCCGCGGCTCTGCCTGGGTGCGACGTCGCGGCGTTCGATCACGAGCACGTGCCTACCGAACTGCTGGCAACTCGCGGCGCGGCGCACCTGCTGGTCTGAGGGAGTCGTGTACGTCCCGCTTCGCTGAAGTGGAGCTGTCCCGCGCGGGTGTTGAGCTAGTGCTTCGCGTCGCGTCGGGGGCGGGGCGAGATGGCTTCGAGGTCCGCGACGAGTTCTGGTCCAGGGTCCACAGCTTCGAGCACCCAGCCGCGTTGGCGTTTGCTCCCGAGCGGACTCGCGTTCCCGTTGGCGCGTACATCGCTGTCGTCGGCTGGCCAGAGCACGAGTGAACTGGACGACCAGAGTGGCTTGGGAACCACGCCCCAATGGCTGATGTCTGACCATGGCACGGACACCAACCTGCGGCGGCGAAGTGTGACTTCGAGACCCTCGGAGCTGATCCGTACACTCCCGCCAGCTGTGGGGAGGGACAGTGCTCGCAACCCGATAGGTAGGCAGAGCAGCCCGAAGACGCCGGGTACCAGAAGCACGAGTCCTACCATGGCTCCGCCGTCTCCACCCAGCAATGCTCGTCCACCGACGATCGTGCTGAACGGCCCGACCACGATGCCGAGGGCGAGGAGCAGTCGTCCACCGTTGAGCGAGTCGACATCCAACCGGTGGACGAGCGCTGGCTCGGTCACGTCGGGACCTCCGCGTTGATCGGCTGGGTAGCACCCTCCGCCTTACGCCTCAGCTCTGGTGCCTGGCTGCCAGGGCGAGGAATTCGCTGCGGGAGCGGTTGTCGTCACGCAGGACGCCCAGCAGGGTCGAGGTGATGGTCTTCGAGCCCACCGCCTGGACGCCGCGAAGCGTCATGCACAGGTGCTCGGCCTCGATGACGACACCGACCCCCTTCGGTGAGAGTTCGTTGGCCAGCCAGTCGGCGACCTGTTTGGTCAGGCGTTCCTGGACCTGCGCGCCGTGGGCGAACAACTCGACCACACGGGCGAGCTTCGACAACCCGAGGATGCGGTCGCCGGGGAGGTAGCCGACGTGCGCGACGCCGACGAACGGCAGCAGGTGGTGTTCGCACACCGACTTGATCGGGATGTCGCGGGCCAGCACCAACTCGTCGTACCCCTCCTCGTTCGGAAAGGTCGTGAGGTCGAACTCGCGCGGGGTGAGGAGCTCGGCATAGGCGCGGGCCATCCGGCGCGGCGTGTCCCGGAGCCCTTCGGAGTCCAGCGGCATGCCGAGCGCTTCGAGGAACGCCCTGGCCGCCCGCTCGGCGGCGTCGATGTCACGTCCGGTGTGTTCGCGGACGACTCGCAATGGCGCTGTCACGGGATGTCCCTACGCAACTCGGGTGGGTGGCCGTGGTCCATCGTGCACTGCGCGCGGGAGAATTTCAACAATGACCGTTGGTGATAACCTGCTGACATGACCGGAGCCGATGGGCGTACGTGGCTCGCGGTGGCGACCCTGGTCGACCACGGCCGCCGCTCGCTCTATGCCTACGTCCGCGGCCAGGACCATCCGGTCACGCGCGACGAGGCGGCCAGTGTCACCTCGATGTCCCACAACCTTGCCGCCTTCCACCTCGACAAGCTGGTGGAGGCCGGGCTGCTGCACGCCCGCTACGAAGCACCCGCCGGGCAGCCTCGCGGCAGGGGCAGGACCCCGAAGGTGTACGAAGCGACCGAAGACGGCATCGCTGTCACGATCCCCGAACGCAGGTACGCCATGGTCGGTGAGATCCTCGCCACGGCCGTCGCGGAGAAACCCACCGACGCCAGGGCGGCGGCCATCGACTGCGCCCACGAGCGCGGTGTCCGGCTCGGCAGTCTCGTCCGAAGCCAGGCCGGCCGCGACCCCGAGCCCGACCCGCTCGAGCAGGTCGTTGCGCTGCTCGCCGAGCTGGGGTTCGAACCGGCCGTCGTACCCGCAGAAGACCCCGACTCGCCGGGACGCCTTTCCGTACGCAACTGTCCGTTCCACGCGCTCGCGAAGTGCCAGCCGGAGCTGGTCTGCTCCCTCAATGTCGCGTTCGTCCGCGGTCTGCTTTCGGGGATGGGCACCGTCGGGCTGGTCGCCGATCTCGCACCGCGGCCCGGGCAATGCTGCGTCGAGGTCCACAGCGGAGTGTCGCGCTGAGCCAGCAGCAACCTGAGGAGCACGCATGGGCTAGCCTCCGGTGCGTGTCCAACCTCGTTGGCGTACCCACTCTCGGCATGATCGGCGGCGGACAGCTCGCCCGCATGACGCACCAGGCCGGGATCGCCCTCGGTGTCGACTTCCGCCTGCTGGCCGAGGGGCCGGAGGTCTCCGCGGCGCAGGTCGCCCGGAACGTGCAGGTAGGTGACTATCGCGACCTGCGGACCCTCCAGGAGTTCGCCGCAGGGTGCGACGTCGTGACGTTCGACCACGAGCACGTCCCGACCGAGCACCTGCATCGGCTCGAAGCCGACGGCGTGGCGGTCCGGCCCGGACCGGATGCCCTCATCTACGCGCAGGACAAGGGCGCGATGCGCGACCGGCTCACCGCACTGGGCGTACCCTGCCCGCGCTACCGGTCGGTTCTCGACCTCGCCGACCTCGACGCGGCGGCCAAGTCCTTCGACAGTTGGCCGGTGGTGCTGAAGACGACGCGAGGGGGCTATGACGGCAAGGGTGTGTGGATCGTCGACGCGACCCGCACCGCCGAGGTCGACGCGGTCTTCGCGTCGGGCCGGCCGCTGATCGCCGAGGAGCGGGTCGACTTCGCCCGGGAGCTGGCCGCTGTGGTGGCGAGGTCGCCGTCCGGACAGGCCATTGCGTACCCCGTCGTCGAATCCGTCCAACGCGACGGGGTGTGCCACGAGGTGATCGCTCCTGCGCCCGGACTGGGCGAGGACCTCGCGGTGGAGGCGCAGCGGATCGGGCTCCGGATCGCCGGCGAGCTGGGTGTCGTGGGCATCCTCGCGGTGGAGCTGTTCGAGACCCGCGACGGCCGGATCCTCGTCAACGAGCTGGCGATGCGGCCGCACAACACCGGGCACTGGTCGATCGACGGCGCGGTGACG
>JBOHED010000151.1:0-3101 GCA_050700915.1 Actinopolymorphaceae bacterium
CGCGGTGGCGGCGGTCACGGCGTGAGAGTGGCTCGTGACGCCTCCACACCGGGCAGAGGCCGGAAAAGGCCGAGCACGAACCCGGCCGACGCTGCCAAACTGGACGTCCCAGCTGCACCCGCGAGGCAAGCGTCGTTCGACGGAGAGAGGGGAGCGCGCAGCGGTGGATGTCGACGCCATCGAGCACACGTTGGTGCCGCCGGCCGGCGCCGACCAACCGACCCAGAAACTGTTCCGGGCGTTCGTTCAGGACGGCCGGATCCTCGCCATGCCGGCGAAGTACGGACGGCGCCGCCAGCTGCTCGACCATGTGGCGCAGCTGTTCGAGCCTGGCGTCCGGTTCCCGGAGTCGCGGGTCAACCTGATCCTGCACCACGTGTACGACGACTACGCGGAGCTGCGCAGGGCTCTCGTCGACGAAGGTTTTCTCGCCCGTGAGTACGGCATCTACTGGCGCATCGGCGGAACCGTCGACGTCTGACCTCCTACGGCGGTGACTCAGCAGCCTCACGTAGCAGGGTTGATCGTCGCGGCGAGAAGATCACGTGCCGGCCATGCCGCGTCTGCCGGGCGGAGCGCGTCGTAACCCGCGCCGTGGCGTGCCGTCCACGCGGCCAAAGACCCCATCACCAACGTCGGGTTGTGCAGGTCGCCGGCCAGGACTCCCGCGACCACGTCGGACAACGGTGCCCACGACACGGGCATGTCGGCCTCCTCGTGGACGCCGTTGTGACGCTCACCGGCCGACACCTCCCGCAGTCCCCGGGCGAGGTAGATGCGCAGCGCCTCCGTCGTCATCCCCGGTGAGGTGAAGGCGTCGACCAGCACCCGCCAGTCCTGGGCGCGGACGTGGCCCTCCTCGTAGAGCTCCCGCTGCGCCGCCGCGAGGTAGTCCTCGCCCCGGACGTCGAGCAGGCCGGCCGGAGGTTCGTAGAGTCGGTGTTCGACCGGGTGGCGGTACTGCCGGACGAGCAGCATCCGCTCCCGGTCGTCGAGCGCGATGATTCCCACCGCCCCCGGATGGACCACGACGTCACGGGTGAAGTGCTGCGCGGGATCCCCGCCGCCCACCACCTCGTCCTTGCGTACGTCGATCACCCGGTGCGTACGCAAGGAGTACGTCGACGCAGGGACGGTCCACCGCTCCGGCAGGTCCCGCAACCCGTCAGGTAAGGGCCGGTCACTCACCGGTGGACACCGGCCTGGATCCACTCCGCGCTCGCGGCGATCGTGCCCCGCTTGTGGGTACCGTCGTCGGCCTCCACGCCGCTGGGCTCCACTTCGGCCACGCGAGCGTCCAGCGGGTCGGTCACGCCGTAGGCGACCTGAACGTCGCCGACCGGAAGCTGCATCTCACGCTGGCGGACCAGCGCCGCCTCGACCAGTCCGGCGAAGAGCGGATGCGCGCGGATCGGGCGGGACCGGAGCTCCGGGTGCGCCTGCGTGGCCACGAAGTACGGGTGCAGGTCGGCGTGCAGCTCGACGAACTCCACCAGGCGTCCGTCCGGAGAGGTGCCCGAGATGACCATGCCCGCCCCTTCGAGCTGCGCACGGTAGGCGTTGCTGACTTCGTACCGGTGGCGGTGGCGTTCCTCCACGTAGGGCTCGCCATAGGCACGGCGGGCCAGCGATCCGTCGGCGAGCTTTGCCGGGTAGAGGCCGAGCCGCATCGTTCCACCGAGGTCGCCCGACCCCGCCACGATCTCGCGCTGCTCCTCCATCGTCGCGACGACCGGGTGGGCACAGCTCGAGTCGAACTCGGTAGAGTTGGCGTCCTCGAGGCCGGCGACGTTGCGGGCGAACTCGACGACCATGCACTGCAGGCCGAGGCACAGGCCGAGTGTGGGCAGCTGGTGCTGGCGAGAGTAGGTGATGGCGCCGATCTTGCCCTCGACGCCGCGTACACCGAACCCACCCGGAATACACACCGCGTCCACGTCGGAGAGGTGCTTCGCGGCACCCTCCTGGGACGTGCACTCGTCGGAGGGCACCCAACGGATCTCGACCCTGGTGTCGTGGTGGAAACCACCCGCACGGAGAGCCTCGGTGACCGAGAGGTACGCATCCGGCAGGTCGATGTACTTGCCGACCAGCGCGACGGTTACCTCGTCGGCGGGGTGGTGGACCCGGCGCAGCAGCTGGTCCCAGCGGGTCCAGTCGACGTCGCGGAACGGCAGGTTGAGCCGGCGTACGAGATAGGCGTCGAGCGCCTCGGCATGCAGGACCTTGGGCAGATCGTAGATGCTGGGCGCGTCGGGACAGGAGACGACCGCCTCCTCGTCGACGTCACACATCAACGAGATCTTGCGCTTCATGCTCGTCGGGATCTGCCGGTCCGAGCGGCACACGAGGGCGTCCGGCTGGATACCGATGCTGCGGAGCGCCGCGACCGAGTGCTGCGTCGGTTTCGTCTTGAGTTCGCCCGACGGCGCGAGGAACGGGATCAACGACACGTGCACGAAGAACACGTTGTCGCGGCCGACGTCGTGGCGGACCTGGCGCGCCGCCTCGATGAACGGCAGCGACTCGATGTCGCCCACCGTGCCGCCGATCTCGGTGATGACCACGTCGATGTCGGGTCCGGCCATGGCACGGATCCGTGCCTTGATCTCATTGGTGATGTGCGGGATCACCTGGACGGTGTCGCCGAGATAGTCACCCCGGCGCTCCTTGGCGATGACGCTCGAGTAGACCTGTCCGGTCGTGACATTGGCGCTGCGACCGAGATCGACGTCGAGGAACCGTTCGTAGTGGCCGATGTCGAGATCGGTCTCCCCACCGTCGCCGGTGACGAAGACCTCGCCGTGCTGGAACGGGTTCATCGTGCCGGGGTCGACGTTGAGATAGGGGTCGAGCTTCTGCATCGTCACCCGCAGACCGCGAGCCTTGAGCAGGTTGCCCAGGCTCGAAGCGGTGAGGCCCTTGCCGAGGGAGGAGGCGACGCCTCCGGTGACGAACACGTGCCTGGTCGGCGATGAGGCTGCCAAAGCAAACTCCCCGTGGTCTGATCGAGCCGGAAACCCGGGCGGAATCCGACTAGCTCCACGGGCTTTCAGCCTATCAACGACCCACCGGGAGGCCACACACCACGCCGGTCGGTG
>JBOHED010000152.1:0-14870 GCA_050700915.1 Actinopolymorphaceae bacterium
GCTCTGCTCGGCTGCGGCGCCTCCGAGGCACAACCTGACGGGGCCGCGAAGCTGGGTCTCGACGAGCCGCTGCCGACCACCGTGCCGGAGGGTACGAAGCTGGTCATCGGTTCACCGGACACCCAGATAGCCCTCGAACTCTCCGGCGAGATCGACAAGCTCGGCTTCGAAGTCGAGTGGGCAACTCGGCATCGCGCCTGGGGTCAAGGTCGAGTCCCTCGCGGATCTGCGCGACAAGCGGATCGCCTACAGCCCGGGACAGGCGCAGGGAGCGCTGGTCCTCCGGGCGCTGGAGAAGGCCGGCCTCACCAAGACCGACGTACGCCCGATCAAGCTTCCCAGCACCGGCGACGTCTATCCGAACGCACTCGCCAACCACGAGGTCGACGTGGCGCCGATCGGTGGCGTCAACATCAAGCGCTGTCTACGGCACGGTCCGCCTGCTCCAGCCCGGGTGATCCCGCCGCTGCGGCCGCCGGGCTTCGCCGCCGTTCACACCCCTCAGGACAGCTGGACGGGTAGGCGTTCCAGGCCCCGGATCAGGCTGCTGTGCCGCCACCGTAGGTCGGTCGGCGTACCCGCCAGCCGCAGGTGGGGGAAGCGGTCGAGCAGGCAGGTGAACGCGATCTCGCCCTCGAGCCGCGCGAGCGGGGCGCCCAGGCAGTAGTGGATGCCGTGACCGAACGCCAGATGACCGCCGACCGGTCGCGTGACGTCGAGCCGGTCCGGGTCGGCGAAGCGGGACGGGTCATGGTCTGCCGACGCCAGTGACACCAGGACGAACTCCCCGGCGGGGATCTGCCCGCCGTCGCCCAGCACCACCGCTTCGGTGTGAACCGCATCGTCGCGAGGTTGACGGGCCCGTCGTAGCGGAGCAGTTCCTCGACCGCGCCCGGGATGAGGGACGGGTCGGCCCTGAGCCTGGACAGCTGGTCGGGACGGCGGAGCAACGCGAGCACACCGTTGCCGATGAGGTTGACGGTGGTCTCGTGGCCGGCGACGAGGAGGAGGAACGCCATCGAGACCAACTCGTGCTCGTCGAGGCGGTCCTCATCGTCGCGGGCCTGGATCAGGGCGGTCAGCAGGTCGTCGCCCGGGTCGGCCCGCTTGGCGGCGAGCAGTCCGCTCAGGTAGGTCGCCATCGCGGACGACGCCGTCTGCATCTCGTCATCGGGCCCGTCGGACACGATCGTCGTCGACCAGGCCCGGAAGTCGTCGCGGTCGTCAGGGGGTACGCCGAGGAGCTCGCTGATGACCGTGATGGGCAGGGGAAAGGCGAACGTGTCGATCAGGTCCACAGGTCCGTGGCCCGCTCCCGCGGCCAGCTCGTCGAGGAGCTCGTCGGTGATCGCCTCGATCCTGGGCCGTAGCCCGTCGATTCTCCGGGCCGTGAACGCCTTCGTCACCAGCTTGCGCAGCCTGGTGTGGTCCGGCGGGTCGGCGTTGAGCATGTGCGCCCGCAGGGACGCGGCCACGATGTCGTCGTCGCGGATCATGTCGTCGCCGAACCGCTCGGCCAGGGAGCGAGGATCCTTGCTCAGTCGGGGATCGGCCAGTGCCGCCCTTGCCTCGGCGTACCTCGTCACGACCCAGACGTCCCAGCCGTTCGGCAGCACGACCCGGCGTACCGGTCCGTCGTCGCGCAGCGCGGCGTAGACGGCGTACGGATCGGCGAAGAAGCTCGGGTCGAGCGCGAGCGGGTCGGACGTGGACGTTCCTGGCATGGGTTCCCCCGGGATGGCTGGACGAGTCGACGCTGAGGCACGTCGACACCTGGGACAACGAGGGACGGCCGGTCCGTGATCCCGGCGCCTCCGGCGACCGGCGTGGGTGGGGCTCGCGACGGCCCGACGAAAATCACCGGCAGCGGCAGGAGAGGGCGGTTAGGGTCAGCGGCACCCATGCACGCCTACCCCGTCTTCCTCCTGATCCGCGGCGTCGGTTCGTTCGCGGCTGCCGCGGCGTTCACGCTGAACCTCGTCTACCAGATCGAGACCGTCGGGCTCGGTCCGTTGGAGCTGGTCCTGGTGGGCACGGTCATGGAGGTGAGCGCCTTCGCGGCGCAGGTCCCGACGGGTGTCATCGCCGATCTCTACAGCCGGCGGCTCTCGGTGATCATCGGCTACCTCCTGGTCGGGTTGGGTGTCCTTCTCCAGGCGCTCGTACCGGAGTTCGCGGCGATCGTGGTCGGCAACGTCATCTGGGGGATCGGTGCGGTCTGCGTGGACGGTGCCGAGGAGGCGTGGATCAGTGGCGAGATCGACGATGCCCAGGTCGGCGACGCGTTCACCCGGGGTGCGCAGGTGGGGCAGGCCGCGACCGTCCTCGGTATCGGCGCCGCCGTCGCGCTTGCGGGCGTACGCCTGGAACTCCCGCTCCTGGTAGGTGCGATCTGCTGGCTGCTCCTGGTCTGCGTGCTGCTCGCGGTCATGCCGGAGCGCGCCTTCGTACCAGCCCAGTCGCGCGACCTCGGGTCCTTCGTTGCCATGCGCGCTCAGGTGGTCGACGGTGCGCGGGCAGTGCGCGGCAGGGGAGCGCTGATCTGCCTGCTCGCGGCCGCGTTCTTCCTGGGGCTGGGCAGCGAGGGCTGGGACCGGCTGCAGCAGGCGCACTTCCTGGACAACCTGACCTTCCCGTCATTCGGGACGTCAGTCGTGTGGTTCGGTGCGATGAGTGTCGCGAGCCTCGTGGGATCGATCGCTCTCACCCAGATCATCCGCAGGCACGTCGACACCCTGCGACCGGCACGGCTGGGCCGGATGCTCGTGGTGGCGCAGGTCGTCGTGGTCGTCGGCGTCGTGGTCTTCGCGCTGGCCGGGGAGTTCTGGGTCGCCGTCGCGGCGTGCCTCGTCGTGGGGCTGCTGCGGTCGGCATCCCAGCCGCTGTTCTCGACGTGGATGGTGGCCGAGACCGAGCCTCGCACGCGAGCGACGGTGTTCTCGGCCGCCGGGCAGGTCGACGCCGCCGGCCAGATCCTCGGTGGTCCTCCGGTCGGCCTGGTCGGCGAACGCCTCACCATCCGGATCGCGCTGGTCACGACCGGCCTGCTCGCGGCCCCCGCGATCGGAATGTACGTACGGGCGCTGTCGCACCTCCGACGGTGATGGGGCCGATCCGCAGCGTCGCCGGACCCGTGTCACACCCTCGACACGACGCCGACTCGACACCGCAAGGACCTCGGCCAGACGCTCTGGGCGGCGTGTAATAGCAGGTCCCCGGCGCCGCCATCCCGTACCCTGGCTCCTTATGTCGCCTCGTACGTCCTCGCCACCGCGACGTGCTCAGGCACGCTCGGCGAGCGGTAGGTCGCGCTCGCGCGCGACGGGTGGCAAGGGTCGCGGCAAGGGACAGTCCAAGGCCCGCATGACCCAGGCCCGCCGTCCCGCCGGCCGCCAGGGCAGCCTGCCGGGCCGTGCCGCCATGGCCCTCGCCCGGTTGGTCGCCGGGATCTGGCTCGGAATCGCGCATCTGTTCGGTGCCATCGTCCGGCGGATCGGTTCCAGCGCCCGCGAGCTCGATCCTGAGCTGCGACGCGACGGTGTGGGACTGCTCTTCGTCGGTCTCGCGATCGTCGTCGCCTCCGCGGTGTGGTGGAACATGCCGAACGACGTGGGTGACGGCATCCGGGTGGTCGTGTCCGGCAGCGTCGGCTCACTCGCCTGGGCGATCCCGATCCTGCTCGTGCTCGTCGCGTGGCGGACGCTGCGTCACCCCGACCGCAACGGTCCCGGCGGGCGGCAGTTCATCGGCTGGGTCGCGATCCTCGGCGGCATCCTCGGCCTCGTCCACATCCAGCACGGCATCCCCCGGCCGGAGAAGGGCATCGAGGACCTCGTCGGCGCAGGTGGCGCCATCGGTTACGTCATGTCGTCCGTACCCTCGGACCTGCTCACTCCGTACGTCGCCGTGCCCCTGCTCGTGCTCCTGACGCTCTTCGGCCTGCTCGTGCTCGGTGGTACGCCGGTGCATGCCCTGCCCGAACGGGCCCGCGAAGTGTGGGCGAAGGTCAACCCCAAGGCCGCCGCGCAGGCAGGGGACAGCGCCCACGAGACCAGCGCCGACGAGACCGGTATCGATGAGGACGGCAAGCAGACCCAGCCGCTGCGCCGGTCACGGTCCGCGCGCCGTCGGATCGCCGCGATGGCCAAGTCGCGCTCCGGCGAGGACGGCGACGACGAGACCGGGGACAAGCCCTACGACAGTCCAGTGCTCGAAGGGCGCGAGCTCGGCAAGCGTGACAAGAAAGGCGCGACCGACGACGCGGCCGCCGGTAGCGAGGGCGAGGGCGAGGCAGCGACGTCGGAGTCCCGTAGCGAGGGCAAGACCGGCGGCAAGACCGGCAAGGCCGCCGACCCGCCCGCCCACACCCCGCTGCCCCAGCGGGTCGAGCAGTTGGCGCTGTCCGGCGACGTGACCTACGTCCTGCCCGCCGGCGACGTCCTCGCGCCCGGGTCGCCGCACAAGGCCCGCTCCAAGGCGTCGGACAAGGTGGTGGACAAACTCACCGAGGTTCTCGAACAGTTCGACATCGACGCGCAGGTGACGGGCTACACCCGCGGGCCGACGGTCACCCGCTACGAGGTCGAGCTCGGTCCTGCCGTCAAAGTCGAGAAGGTCACCGCGCTCACCAGGAACATCTCCTACGCCGTGGCGAGCAACGAGGTGCGGATCCTTTCCCCGATCCCCGGCAAGTCCGCCATCGGCGTCGAGATCCCCAACACCGACAAGGAGATCGTCAGCCTCGGCGACGTACTCCGCTCGGGAGTCGCTCGCGGTGACCACCACCCGATGGTGGTCGCGCTCGGCAAGGACGTCGAGGGCGGCTTCGTCGTCGCGAACCTCGCGAAGATGCCGCACCTGTTGCTGGCGGGAGCGACCGGCTCCGGCAAGTCGACCTACATCAACTCGATGATCAGCTCGGTCCTCATGCGGTCGACGCCGGACGAGGTGCGGTTGATCCTGGTCGATCCGAAGCGGGTGGAGTTGACGGCGTACGACGGGATCCCACATCTCATCACGCCGATCATCACCAACCCCAAGAAGGCCGCCGAGGCGTTGCAGTGGGTCGTGTCGGAGATGGACCGCCGCTACGACGACCTTGCCGCGTTCGGTTACCGGCACATCGACGACTTCAACAAGGCCGTACGCACGGGGAAAGCAAAACCCCCACCGGGGAGCGAACGGGTACTTACGCCGTACCCCTACCTCCTCGTCATCGTCGACGAGCTGGCCGACCTGATGATGGTGTCGCCGCGCGACGTGGAGGACTCCGTCGTCCGCATCACCCAGCTCGCCCGGGCCGCCGGCATCCACCTGGTGCTCGCCACCCAGCGACCCTCGGTCGACGTCGTGACCGGACTCATCAAGGCCAACGTCCCGTCCCGGTTGGCGGTTGCGACGTCCAGCATGGCCGACAGCCGGGTCATCCTCGACCAGCCCGGCGCGGAGAAGCTGGTCGGCCAGGGCGACGGGCTGTTCCTGCCGATGGGCGCGAACAAGCCGATCCGGATCCAGGGCGCCTGGGTCACCGAGGCCGAGATCCGCAAGGTCGTCGACCACTGCAAGGTGCAGCTCACGCCCACCTACCGCGAGGACGTCACCGCGGCGCCGGGTGCCAAGAAGGAGCTGGATGACGAGATCGGCGACGACATGGACCTCGTCGTTCAGGCAGCCGAGCTGATCGTGTCGACGCAGTTCGGTTCGACGTCGATGCTGCAGCGCAAGCTGCGGGTCGGCTTCGCCAAGGCCGGCCGGCTGATGGACATTCTGGAGAGCCGCGGCGTGGTCGGGCCGAGCGAGGGCTCGAAGGCGCGTGACGTCCTCGTGAAGCCCGACGACCTGGAGGAGTTCCTCCTCACCCTGCGCGGCGACTCCGACTGACGGGCTCTCCCTCCGACCCTTCGCGCGCTGCCGGTTCCTCCTCTGCCGGCTCGCCCTCCGCATTTGCGCGGGGCAGGCGAAGGCAGAAGGCGGGATGACCGTCGCCGGGTTCGTACCACGCGTCACCGCCATTGGCGCGGGCGAGGTTGCGAACGATCCACAGGCCCAGACCCGTGCCCTCTGCGAACCGCTGAGCCTCAGGTCCCCGAGTGAAGCGTTCGAAGAGGCGGGCCTCGAAGCCTTCGGGAACTCCGGGACCGTGGTCGCGGACGCAGATCTCCACGCCGTTGGACCCCTCACCGACCTCCACCTCGAACGGCGCACGCCCATACGCAAGGGCGTTGTCGAGGTAGTTGGCGAGCATCTCCGAGAACATGTGCCGATCGACGAGAACCACGGTGTCCGGGCTACAGGACAACTCGACGTCCTGGTACCTCCGGTCGAACGCGCCGAGTCGTTCGAGGACGAACTCCAGTACGTTGATTGGCTCGGCGTTCACGTGTGCGGTCTCCGCGTCGATCCTCGAGGCGGTACGCAGCTTGTTCACGAGACCCTGGAGATGCTCGGTACGTTCGGCGATGCGGTCGATGAGCTCGATTCGCCTCTCGTGGTCGCGGGCGCTCCGGAGCAGGCGGACCGACAGGCTGATCGCGTAGAGCGGGTCGTTGAGCTCGTGAGCGGTCACGGCTATCACGACGTCGCGCTGGTCGAGTGCTGCCTGGAGTGTGCGTACGGCGTGCCGGCGATGGGTGACGTCACGCATCGCAGCGATGGAGAGCAACTCGTCGCCCCACGCGGTAGTGGTGATCTGGATCTCGACTGCGGAAGCCCGCCCGTCCGGTCGCACGACGTCGATCTCGGTGGTTCCGTGCGGGATGACGGGAAAGCCGACGGGCGCGCCGATGAGGTCGCCGACCCGCCGGCCGAGCAACGTCGCGGCGGCGGGGTTGCAGAACCGGATGATTCCGTCTGCACCTATGGCAACGACGCCGTCCGGAGTCGCGGTCACCGCCACCTGTCCGGCGTCCCGCTCCACCGGACCCTCCGGCGGGGCCTGGGCGACGACATCGGCGGTGCCAGAGTCGACCGGTGTGGTGGCGTCGGCTGGAACCTGCACCTCCTGCGTCGGACGGGCCGCGGGCTGCGGTACCTCCGGTCGCCGGTGTCCGACGTCGCTCATGGTGTCGGGTCCTCGTCGTGGTCCGTGCGTACGCCTCGGTCGTCCTCGGCCTCGGAGGACGACTCGGGTTGGCCGCTCACCGGTGCACCGATGTGCATCCCCGCCTCGTCGATCGTGACCCGTCGGACCCGTTCGTCGTGGCCTGTGCCCCGCGCCTGGATGACGCTGATGGTGCGTTGGTTTCGCCCGGCGGCCTCGAAGTAGTGCAGGCGGATCGTCACGTCCGTGAGCCCCGCGACCTCGACCGCGGCCGAACCCGTCGAACTGTTCCGGGTCCGGTCCGGCGGCAGCGCGGTGAGCAGTGTGGTGATGTCGCGCTGCCGTAGCAGGGAACCCAGACTGGTCAGGAAGTCCAGGAGCGTCCGCGGTGTGGCGACCCGCTCCAACGCGGACAAGCTGTCGATGACCAGTCGGGCAGGGTCGAAGTCGTAGATGGCGTGTCGTACCTGGCTGAAGTGGTCCTCCAGCGACGACATCTCCGGGTATTTCGCGACCACCCACAGGTTCCCGGACTTCTCCATCGCGTCGAGGTCGAGTCGCCAGCTGGTGGCGTTGCGGCCGAGCTGCTCGCGGGTCTCGTCGAAGCTGTAGAAAAGACAGCGCTCGTCCGACTCGACCGCGGCGGTCGCATACTCCAGGCACGTGAGCGTCTTACCCGCGCCGGTGGGACCGGTCAGCAGGACAAGCGTGTCCTGGAAGAAGCCGCCCCCGCACATCTGGTCCAGTTCGGGGATTCCTGACGAGATGCGCACCTGCGAGGCGCGGTGCCGGGTGGGGAGGAAGGCCAGAGGGAGGACGAGGATGCCTTCGGTCGGGTCGATGGCGAAGAGCCACTCCCCGGTGCGGTGAGGAGCACCACGGAACTTCAGGATCTCGACCGTGCGGCGTCGCCGCTCGTGTTCGAGCACGTTCCGCAAGGTGATGACATTGCTGTGGACGAACTCCTCGACGCCGTGCCGGGACGTCGTGTCGGACTCCTCCGCCTTCTCGGCCGTCATCATCGACACGACCCCTAGAGAATCGAGTGCCGAGGCGACACGGAACAGTTCGTCGCGGACGACGGCGACATCGGTGAAACGGGTGAGGATGGCGCCCATGGCGTCGAGTGACACCCGACGTGCGTCTGTCTTGCGTACGGCATGTTCGATGCGGGCGATCAATGGCCCGAAGTCGTAGGACCCCAGCATGGGTGCTCGCCTGGTCCGGTGCAGGGACGCGTCGACGAACGCCCACCTACCTTCCTTCTCCCACCCCTCGACGTCGAACCCGAGCGACGCGGCGTTGGTACGAATGTCCTCCGGGTTCTCCTCGAAGGTGACGAACACACCTGGTTCGTCGAAACGCTGGATGCCCCGGGCGAGGAACTCCACGGCGAACAATGTCTTGCCGCTGCCGGCCGTCCCCGTCACCAGCGTGGAACGACCGGCCGGGAGACCACCAAGGGCTAGCTCGTCGAACCCGTTGATCCCGGTCGGGACCTTCGTGAGGTGACGCTGGGGCTGACTCATCGGCGGTCGCCGCCCTTGCCGCTGCCCTCCATGACGGGCAAGCCCAAGGCGACCGCGGTGCGCTCCCGGTCGGAGAGGTCCCCGAACGCCCAGCGTGGTGGCAGCGGTGCGAGCCGGACGACCGTCGGCGCGATCAGGATCCCTTCCCTCTCGGCCAGATCAGGGCGTTCGACAACGTCGATGATCTCGAGCTCGTAGTGCCCGGGAAGCGCTGACTCACACAACTGGTGCAGGTCCCGGATCGCGGCCTCGGTCCTCTCGGTCGGTCCGGCCACATACAGCCTGAAGACGTAGGGGGTCACGATCGGACCTCGCGCACGACCGCTCCCGGTGGAGGGAGACACGCAGCTACGACAACCATCGCCGTCCACAGTTTCCCCCACGTCAGGGCAGGACCAGGGCACTAGGTCTTGACCCCGCGGGCACTCCGTCGTAGCGAGACAGTTGGGAAACGCGGCGCCGCCGGAGATCGTCACTGTCGCCCGGTGCCGTTGACCGTACGCATCCTTACCCAGCCGTCGTCGGTATGGCCCGCATCGGATGGTTTCTACTCACCAGTCCGTCATTCCTGGTCCACGACGTGGTACTCGACTCCGCCGAAGTGCCGTCGGGAGGGAGCAGCGCGTTCGTCGGCTACGACCGGCGTCCCGCACATCCACGCCCCTTCCGGTCCTGGCCGGCCAACACCTGGCAGCGGCGTCCGCCTGCCACGTTCGCCGACATCGATGGCGCCGTCTGGACGGTAGAGTCCGTGACGACCCACGTGACCTGGACCATGATCATCGAGGAGAGCGGTTTGCGGATCGCCGTCACCGGTGCCAGCGGCAGGATCGGAAACGCGGTGGTGGCGGCCGCGGTGGCCGATGGTCACAGCATTGTCGCTCTCGACCGTGCCGCGGCACCCACCGATTCCGGCTCGGCCGATCCTGCGTCCAGGCCCCGGACCCCGCTCGACACCACGACCGGGGCCACCGACGTCGCATCCGAGGTCAAGTGGCTCGACGTCACCGACCTCGAGGCGTTCGCCGCCCAGATTGACGGTTGCGACGCGATGATCCACCTCGCGGCCGTCCCGAGCCCGTGGGGGAGGCAGGCTCACGACGTCCACGCCAACAACGTCGTCGGCAGCTACCACGCCTTCCTCGCCGCCGCCGAGGTCGGTATCCACCGGGTGGCGTGGGCGTCCAGCATCAACGCCATCGGCGGCTACTACAGCCAGGCGCCGAGGTTCGACTACTTCCCGGTCGACGAGGAGCATCCGACCTACGCCGAGGATGCGTACAGCCTGTCGAAGTGGCTCGGCGAGCAACAGGCCGACGCGATGATCCGCCTGCACCCCGACCTCACGATCGCCAGCATCCGGCTGCACGGTGCCCGTGCGCAGGACCCGAGGATCCGTCCGCGCTCGGAGGAGGAGCCGCCGGACGACCGGCTCAGGGCCGAGGCGCGGCACCTGTGGGGCTGGGTGGACATCCATGCCGTCGCGGGGGCGTTCCTGTCGGCGCTGGGTGCCGATCTCAGCGGCCACGAGGCGTTCTTCGTGGTCGCGCCCACGACCACGACGTCGGTCCCGTCGGCGGAGTTGCAGACGCGGTACTACCCCGACGTGCCGGTCCGGCGGCCGCTGGAAGGCCGCGCCGGCTTCTACGACTGCGGAAAGGCCGCGAAGCTGCTCGGCTGGACCCACGACGCGTGAGTCCGCCACCGGGCCCTTCGCCGTCACGACTTCCGTGCGTTCCTGACCTTGCCAGCTACCCGAGGAGTACGCCATGAAGCTCGCGGAGATGGTCCCACCCGGCCCGGACTCGTCGGCACTGCGCCGACTCGTCGTCCAGGCAGGCGTCCAGTCGGCGGTGGGTGGTCTTCCGCAGACGAACGGGCCGGACCGCCGGGGTACGGACAAGCCGTGGGACTACGCGCCGCTGCTGTCGATGAAGCAACGGTACGAAAGTGCGGGGCTCGAACTCGCCGTCATCGAGGCCCGCCCGCCCCTGGCCAAGGCGAAGCGGGGCCTGCCGGGTCGCGACGAGGAGATCGACGCGGTGTGCACGCTGATCGAGAACATGGGCCGGCTCGGCATCCCGGTCTGGTGCTACGAGTGGATGAGCGACTTCAACTGGCTGCGTACGAACACCGCCGTGCCGTCCCGCGGTGGCTCCCTCGTGAGCGGCTACGACCATGCGCTGATGCAGGCCGCGCCCCCGACCGAGGACGGCCCGCTCAGCGAGGAGACGCTCTGGGAGACGTTGGAGTACTTCCTGCGGCGGGTGGTCCCGGTGGCCGAAGAGGCGGGCGTCAAGCTCGCGATGCACCCCGACGACCCGCCGCTGTCGCCGATCCGCGGTGTCGGGCGGATCATGCGGAGCGTCGACAACTACCAGCGGTTGATCGATCTCGTCCCGAGTCCGGTCAGCGGGATCACCCTCTGTCAGGGCAACTTCCGGCTGATGACCGACGACATACCGGCGGCGATCCGGCAGTTCGGGCAGCAGCAGAAGATCTTCTTCGTCCACTTCCGAGACGTACGCGGTACGGTCGAGAACTTCGTGGAGACCTGGCACGACGACGGGCCGACCGACCTGCTCGAGTGTCTGCGTACGTACCACGAGGTGGGATTCGACGGGCCGATGCGTCCGGACCACGTGCCGACGGTCGAGGGCGACAGCAACGCGCACCCCGGCTACTCCCTCTACGGCCGGCTCTTCGCGCTCGGCTACATCCGCGGCCTGATGGAGAGCGTCGGGCGCTGAGGGTGCCAGCCCTTAACGAACCTGGCGATTTGTCCGATATACGAAGTGGCGAGGGCGGGGATTAGCCGCACGAGCGGTGGTACGGAAAGATAGGCGGCGATGACTCGTCCCGGCGCCCCCTCCACTGCGGAGGGCTCGACGACCACGACGACGGTGGCACCGGTCACCGTCGCCATGGTGACCCTCGGCTGCGCCCGCAACGAGGTCGACTCCGAGGAACTCGCCGGCCGGCTCGCCGGAGCCGGGTTCGCCGTGGTCGAGGATGCCGCTGAGGCCGACGCCGTGCTCGTCAACACCTGCGGCTTCGTCGAGGCGGCGAAGAAGGACTCCGTCGACCAGTTGCTCGCGGCGGCCGACCTCAAGGACGCCGGGCGTACGCAGGCCGTCGTCGCCGTCGGCTGCCTCGCCGAACGCTACGGCGAGGAGCTTGCCGAAGCCCTCCCCGAGGCCGACGCCGTGCTGAGCTTCGACGACTATCCGGACATCGCGCGCAGGCTGCGGGGCGTCCTCGCCGGAAACCCGCACGTGCCCCACACGCCCCGGGACCGCCGCAAGCTGCTCCCGCTCACACCGGCCGCACGCGGGGGAGCGGCCACCGGAGGCGTCGCCGTTCCCGGGCACGCTGTCGTACGCCCGGACGAAGCCGGTACGCCCGCAGCCGACGGTGCCGGTTCACGCGACGACAGCGGTTCACGCGACGACAGCGGTTCACGCGACGGCGCCGGAGTCGTCATCGGTGCGGGACCGGATCTCCCGGACGGCATCGCGCCGGCGGCCGGGCCACGGGTGTATCGCCGCCGCCTCGGCACCGGCCCGCTGGCACCGCTCAAGCTCGCGTCCGGCTGTGACCGCAGGTGCACGTTCTGTGCGATCCCACGGTTCCGTGGTGCCTTCCTCTCCCGCCCACCCACCGAGGTTCTCACCGAGGCCCGCTGGCTCGCCGGCCAGAGCGTCCGGGAGCTGTTCCTGGTCAGCGAGAACTCCACGTCCTACGGCAAGGACCTCGCCGACCTCCGGCTGCTCGAAAGCCGCCTGCTCCCCGACCTTGCAGCCGTCGAGGGGATCTCCCGGGTCCGGGTGTCCTATCTCCAGCCGGCGGAGATGCGACCGGGTCTGATCGAGGCGATGACGTCGACGCCGGGCGTTGCCGCCTACTTCGACCTGTCGTTCCAGCACGCCAGTCCGACGATCCTGCGCAGGATGCGGCGCTTCGGCGACACAGAGCGGTTCCTCGACCTGATCGACCAGGTTCGTCGAGCGCACCCGACCGCGGGTATCCGGAGCAACGTCATCGTCGGTTTTCCGGGCGAGACGGCCGATGACTTCGACGAGTTGTGCGAGTTTCTCCAGGCGGCGCGGCTCGATGTCGTGGGCGTCTTCGGATACTCCGACGAGGACAACACCGAGGCGGCGACATACTCCGGCAAGCTCGACGAGGACGAGATCGCGGTCCGGGTCCAGCAGGTGACCGAGCTGGCGGAGGAACTCACCGCGCAGCGGGCTGAAGACCGGATCGGTGAGGTCGTCGACGTACTGGTGGAGAGCGTCGGCGACGACGGTGTCGAGGGCCGCGCCGCCCACCAGGGCCCCGAGGTCGACGGCAGCACCCGCGTCTCCGGAGTGGGCCCGGCGAAGGTGGGAGATCTGGTGCGGGCCCGGGTCGTCGACACCGACGGAGTGGACCTGGTAGGCGCGGCGCTGTCCCCGGACGACCGCCAGTCCGCCCCGCCAGTACCGCCAGCACAGGAACTGGCCTCGTTGCCGGGTGGAGGAGATCGCGGGTGACTCAGGTGTCCGAACGCCACGTGAGCGCGTGGAACGTCGCCAACGCCGTCACTGTCCTGCGGCTCGCCCTCGTACCCATCTTCTGCTGGCTGCTCCTCGCCAGCACAGGGGCCGGCGACACGTCGCTGCGGTATGTCGCGTTCGGCGTCTTCGTCTTCGCCGCACTCACCGACAAGTTCGACGGTGAGCTGGCGCGCCGGCGTGGTCTCGTGACCGACTTCGGGAAGGTCGCGGACCCACTCGCCGACAAGGCTCTGGTCGGCGCGGCTCTGGTCGGGCTGTCCTTGCTCGGTGAGCTCGCCTGGTGGATCACGGCGCTGGTGCTGGTCCGCGAGTTCGGCATCACGGTGCTGAGGTTCTGGGTGATCCGGTACGCCGTCATCTCCGCGAGCCCCGGCGGCAAGGCCAAGACGCTGCTGCAGACGATCGCCATCAGCCTCTACCTGCTCCCGCTCGAGGGACTGCCCCGGCTGTTGGCCGAGCTCACCATGGGACTCGCCGTCGCACTGACCGTCATCACCGGCCTCGACTACGTCGTCCGGGCGCTCCGCCTCCGGCACAATGGGCGGTCGTGAACACCCGACCGGTCGGTGACCTGGCGGATCAGTGTCACGAGCTGCTGCTCGGGTGTGGCGCGACGGTCGCGACGGCCGAGTCGCTCACCGGTGGCCTGGTGGCCGCTGCTTTCACGTCCCGGCCGGGAGCCTCGAACGTCTTCCGGGGTGGCGTCGTGGCCTATGCGGCCGACCTGAAGGCGGCCCTGCTCGGCGTCTCTTCCGAGGCGCTGGCACGGCACGGTCCCGTCCATCCCGCGACGGCGGAGGCGATGGCGGTTGGCGCGCGCGATCGGCTGGGTGCCGACTACGGCCTCGCCACCACCGGCGTCGCGGGTCCGGAGGCTCATGGCGACCAGCCGGTCGGCACGGTCGACGTGTGCTGTGTGGGGCCCCGCGAGCCTGTCGTACGCCGGTACCAGCTGTCCGGCAACCGGGACTCGATCCGCGAATCCGCCGTCTCCGCCGCGCTGGAGCTACTCGCCGAGACGCTCCTGCGCGACAACGCAAGGTCATGATCTACGCCATGAGCGTATTCATCGGAACCTTCAGCGGGCGGTGCGGTGTCGTCACTGCGAGCCGATCCCGGGTACGGTGGGTGCAGCTTGGGGAATGCACACGTCCGGTCGCACCACACCTGCGACGCTATGGGACATCCGATCCGGAGATGAGAGGGGAGCGACCATGGTCCTGGTTCGTCACCTGCTGGGTGGCGTGCTACGCCGCCAGCGCCTGCGACAGAAGCTCACCCTCCGCGAGGTCTCCGTCGACGCCCGGGTGAGCCTGGGTTACATCTCCGAGGTCGAGCGAGGGCAGAAGGAGGCGTCGAGCGAGCTCCTCGCGGCGATCTGTGCCGCCCTGGAGGTCCCGCTGTCCGACGTTCTCCGCGAGGTCAGCGACGAGATCGACAAGATCGAGACCCCGCTGATCCCGGCCACCGTCCCCGCGACCACGATCACTCAGGTCACCGCGAAGCGGATCGAGGGCAAGCGGATCGAGACCAGTCAGATCGGGAGCCGCCGGATCGACAAGTCCCGGATCGAGTCGACGCATGCCGACAAGGCCCGGATCGATTCGGGACAGATCGACGACGCACCGGTCGAGGCGGCCAACTCCCGCCGTGCCGTGGTGGTCGCCGCCTGACACCAGGCACCGCCGTCTCGGCCTCTTTGGCGCGGTAGGAGCCGAGCGTTTCCGCGCCTGCATCTCTGCT
>JBOHED010000153.1:0-3627 GCA_050700915.1 Actinopolymorphaceae bacterium
TGTCGTACCACCGCGTCGCGACGGGTTCGGTGATCTCCCGGACCACCTTCTGGTCGTCGGAGGTGAGGCGGGTCCGCCACGCGTTGACGAGGGCGGAGCTGTTGCGTCGCAACACATGCAGCACCGGTCGGTCCGGTGTGACGACGTTGTGTGCCCCGGTGTAGTCCTCCACGATCCGTTCCAGGTTGGAGGGTACGCCGAGACCGCACCGCCGATAGATCTGGAGCAGGACGGAGTACGGGTCGACCGCGAAGTCCTCCATCCGGACGATCTCCGCCCGCGCGCCGGCCTCGAGTTGGACGTTGAGCATGCGCACCAGACACGCCCAGGTTGCGGCGCCTGCCGCCACGAGGTCGGCGTCCTCCCATCCGCGCCGGGCGAGGATCTCGTTCACCACCGGGTCGGCGAACCCGTCCTGTGCGCGGAACGACTCCAGCGCGGTTCGGGGATGCATCGAACGTCGTTGCAGGCTGGCGACCCAGGCGCAGGGATGCCGGAGCGTCACGACCACCGGGTTCATGGAGAGCGCCTGGTTGACCCACCCGAGCGACAGCAGCAGGAACGGGTCCTTCACGATCGTCGTGAACCCGAACGGTCGCAGGGACCGGACGTTGTTCCGGTTCGTCCGCATCCGGAGGTGCTGAGCCGGCAGTGGCTGGCCGTGACCGAGCCACTGCCCTTCCCCCGTACGCAGGAATCGCCGCAGGTTCTGGGCCACTGGATGGGCGGTGTCGGACGTGGAGAGGTACTGATACCGGAGCGGAATGCCGGCGAGCCCCCAGTCGACGTTCAGCGGCTCGTGGACCAGGAACGTGTGCGGAGCGTGCAGCAGGAGCCGACCCATGATCGTCGTGCCCGACCGGTGCGGGCCGGTGACCACGATGACGTTGCGTAACGGCTTGTCCTCGGCCCGTTGCTCGAACCATCCGCTGACCGAGACGGCGGCCAGGGATCGCACGGCCGCCTGTCGTGCGGCGTTACGGATTGCCCTCGGCATCCGGACTCTCGACGTCGACACCGGCCCGAGCTTACTGGACTGCCTGCGCTTACTCGACTGGCGGCGCTCACTGAACCTGACGACGCGCACTGAACCTGACGGCGCTCACTGGACCGCAAACCTCTTTGCCAGCAAGAGATGACAGCACAGGACCCTCGGCCTCAGGTGGCAGGGACCGTCCTGCTCCCACCGCATCTTTCGGCCCTAGGACCGAGTAGCGGCGGGCCGCATCGTAGTGATGGCACCCATCGGCGAGGCCGCGACCGGCACAGCGCCGACGCCGATGGGTGCCACTCACCCTCCGGCGCACGACAGAACTCAATGAACGACAGAACTGTAGGAACGACAGAGCTGTACGACGGAATTCCGCTGCTCTAGGAGGTCGGTCGTGGTGGTCATGGCACCCGAACGCCCGGCGAGGAAACGGCTGGTGCGCGGGCTTCGGCTGAAGTTTGGCAGCCGACCACCACGGGCGAAGGGTGTGCGGAGAGCGGCGCTGCCGCTTCTACCGCAGGGATTCACGATCCTCGGCATCACGTTCGCGATCATTCTCGCGCCGGGTGGTTCGATCGTCGGCGGCGTCAGCCGGGTCCTCTGCGCGCTCGGCGTCGCCGGCTGGGCGGTGCTCGCCGACCGGTGGGCCGGCCTACGACCACGGGCCACGCTGGCGATCGCATTCGGTACGACAGGAACCGTGCTCGGCTGCGGTATCGGCGTCCCGCACGCCGTGGAGGACGGCCTGTCCCTCCGCTCCGCCGCTGGCCTGTGCGCCCTCATGGTAGGGGTCACCATGCTCGTCCTCGGGCTGCGCACCCTGCTGGGGACGATGCCCTTCCGGGACCGCCTCCTCGTCTTCGCGTGCATCCCCCTGAGCCTGTTGTTCGTGATGACGCCGCTCATCACCTCCATCGCTGGAGTCAATCCGCCGCCGAGCAAGCTGGGGTTGACAGCACCCGACGACCGCGGTCTCGGCTACTCAGACGTCGAGCTTCTCACCAGCGACGGGCTCGTCCTGAAGGGCTGGTACGTACCCTCCCGCAACCGCGCGGCGGTCGCTCTTGTGCACGACAGCGGCAACACCAGGTCGAGCGTCCTCGCCCACGCCGTGGCATTGGCCCGCCAGGGCTACGGCGTCCTCCTCTTCGACGCCCGCGGCCACGGTGAGAGCGAGGGCGACGCCATGGAGCTGGGATGGGGCCGCGACCGCGACGTCGCCGCGGCGGTCACGTACCTCTGGTCGCGCGACGACGTGGACAAGGCGAAGATCGGCCTGTTCGGGCTCGGTCGGGGCGGCGAGGCGGCGCTCACCGAGGCGGCGGCCGACGATCGCGTCAACGCCGTCGTCGCCGAAGGTCCCGGCCGGAGGACCCCGGTGGACACCGTCACCCTGCCGTTGAGTCCGGCCGGCTGGGCCCGGGGCATCAACGAGATGATCACCTACGCGGCGACCGCGGTCCTGCGTCAGGCGTTCCCGCCACGGAGCCTGCAGGGCGCGGTCCGGAACACCGCCCCGCGTTGGGTCATGCTGATCGGCGAGCAGGGCAGCATCGACGCGAGCCGCATCTACCAGCACGGCTCGCCGACCAACGTCGTGGTGTGGGAGCTTCCGGACACGCCTCGGGCGCAGGCGTACGACCTGCACGCCGCGCTCTGGGAGGAGGAGGTCACGAAGTTCTTCGACCGCACGCTCTTCCCGCGCGAGATGCCGCGGCAGTAGGTCGCCACCGCGCGGGTCTGACCAGGCGGTGGGTGGCACAACGGCGGCCTCGCCTCACCGAGACGGACCCGGGTGGCACGCATGAGTGACGACGCGGACGACCCTCCCGGCGTCTCCCCCGGTGTCTCCCCCGGCGGCATCGGCAACCCGTTCCACACCAGGGGACCGCAGTTCGCGCTGCCGGTGGGACGGGTCTTCGCGATCGTCGACGCGGTGGTGGCGATCGCGATGACCATCATCCTGCTCGACGTCCGGATCGCCCCCGGGCTCGACGATGGAACCCTCCGGCAGGAACTGCATGCCGCCGTGCCGGAGATCTGGGCGTTCGCGCTGAGTGTCGCGGTGATCGGGCTGTTCTGGCGGCACCATCACATGGTGATGCGCCATGCCGCGCACATCGACGCGCCGCTGTTGTGGCTCAACTTCGCGTTCATCGCGCTGGTCTCGCTCATCCCGTTCCCGACGTCGGTCCTCGAGGACTACTCGAGGAGTCCGGTCGGGCCGGTGCTGTACGCGGCGGTGATCGCCGCCCTGGCGTTCGTCCTGGTCCTGATGTGGCTCCACCTGACGCGGCCCGGTGGACCCGCGCACGCGCCCATCAGCGGCACCGCCCGGCTCCGGCCGCTGGTCATGCAACTGATCGTCGCCATGGTCTTTCTCGCCTCGATCCCGGTGGCGGTGAAGGCGCCGCGGGTCGCGCCCTTCGTCTGGCTCGCCGTCCCCGTCCTCAGCGTGAGCGCCATGCTGCTCCTGCGGCGCCGTAACCGTCGGCATCCGGGAGACAGACCCTAGTGTCCCGCGCCTGAGGTTCGTTATCTAATTGTGTTGGTGTCGTGGTTCGTGGCTCGGGTGTCGGTTGTTGGGCTGTTGAGATGATTGGCCGTATGGCGGAGCGTGGACGGCCGAAGGCTGA
>JBOHED010000154.1:0-6042 GCA_050700915.1 Actinopolymorphaceae bacterium
GCCCAGCGTCGCGGCTGCGAGGACGAACCCGACGCGGAGCGCCCGGCTGGAGAGCACGCGGAGGACGGCTGCAGTTAAGGATCGGTACGCCAACACGTTACGGAAGCGTACGGTACGCAGCGCAACACGCTGTTACGCTCCATGTCCGTGCGGGTGTTGGTCTTCGGAACATATGACGTACGCAGCCATCCGCGGGTGGGAATTCTCGCCGACGGCCTGCGGCGTCACGGCCTCGACGTGGCCGAGTGCAACGTGCCGCTCGGCCTCGACACCGCGGAGCGGGTCGAGATCCTCAAGCATCCCACCCTGCTGCCGATCCTGCTGGTCCGGCTGCTCCGGTGCTGGTTCGCCCTCGCTCGCCAGGCGCGCAGCCAGCCCCGCGCCGACGTGGTGCTCGTGGGGTACCTCGGCCATTTCGACGTCCTGCTGGCGAGGCTGCTGTTCCGGCGTACACCCATTGTTCTCGATCATTTGATCTTCGCCGCGGACACGGCCCGTGACCGGGGCGAGACGGGTGGGCTCAAGCAGGCCCTGTTGCGGCTGATCGACCGGATGGCGCTGCGGTTCGCCGATGTGATCGTCGTCGACACCGAGGAGCACCGCGAGCTCGTTCCGGACAAACACCGCGACCGGGCGGTCGTGGCCGCCGTGGGAGCGGCCGACGAGTGGTTCGAGGTGGCCCGCCCCGCGGACGAGACGGTACGCAAGGCGGACCAGGCGCGCCAGGCGGGCGAGGTCGGCGAGGATCGGCTCCGGGTCGTGTTCTTCGGCGTGTTCACCCCGCTGCACGGGGCACCGGTGATCGGCCAGGCCCTGGCCGAGTTGGCGGGCGAGTCGATCGACGTCACCATGATCGGATCCGGCCAGGACGAGGCCGAGACGCGGGCGGCGGCGCGGGGCAGCTCGCGGGTGACCTGGGTCGACTGGGTGGCCGCCGACGAGCTCCCGAAGGTCGTGGCCGACCACGACGTCTGCCTGGGTGTGTTCGGTACGACCTCCAAGGCACTGAACGTCGTGCCCAACAAGGTGTTCCAGGGTGCCGCCGCCGGCTGCGCCATCGTGACATCGGGCACCTCGCCGCAGCGGAGGACCCTCGGCACCGCGGCTCTTTTCGTACCTCCCGGCGACTCGGCGGCCCTCGCCTCGGCGCTCCGCCGGTTCGCCTGGGACAGTGGCTACCTGACCAGGATGCGCACAGCGGCCGCCGAACTGGCGCGGGCACGGTTCGCCCCGGACCAGATCGTCGGACCGCTCCTCGAACACCTGCACGAGCATCTCCACACAGTGCACAATGACGAAACAGTGACGAAAGCGCGGGAAACATCGTGACCTTGCCTCCCCTCAGCCCGAATGCCTGGCTGCGCTGGGACCTCGTCTCCCGGCTCCTGCCCGAAGGTGCCCACGCCGCACTGGAGGTGGGATGCGGGCAGGGCGGTTTCGGCGCCCGGCTGGCGCAGAGATACCGCTATGTCGGGCTCGAACCGGACCCCGAGTCCTACCGCGTGGCCTGCGACCGGCTCGCGGCCGCAGGCGGCAACGGGGAGGTACGCAACGGCGACCTCTCGGAGCTGCGGCTCGAGGAGACGTTCGATCTTGTCTGTGCGTTCGAGGTGATCGAACACATCGAGCATGACGACAAGGCGCTCGCCGAGTGGGCGGGCCGGCTGCGTCCGGGCGGGTGGATGGTGTTGAGCACGCCGGCCTTCCAGCACCGGTTCGGTCCCGCCGACGTGATGGCGGGGCACTTCCGGCGGTACGACCCGGCGATCATGGCGCGGCTGCTGCGCGAAACCGGGTTGGAGAACGTCGAGATCCACCAGTTCGGCGGGCCGCTCGGCTACGTGCTCGAGACCGGCCGCAACCAGATCGGCAGGCGGCGGGTCGCCGCGCAGGCGAGGCCGGAGTCGTCGATGGCTGACTCGTCGATGGCCGAGAAGACCAGTGGCAGTGGGCGGCTGTTGCAGCCGAAGTCGGGCGCGCAGGGCGCGGCGACGAAGTTCGGGACGCTGCCGTTCCGGTGGTTGCAGCGCCGATTCCCCGGGCACGGACCGGGGCTCGTGGCCCGGGCGCAGCTCCCCGCCTAGAGGATCGCGGACAGCCACCCTGGCGGGGGTCTCCGCCGTCGACGCTCGCCGGACACCTGGGTCAGTTGGAGGTGGGGGCGTGCACGATCTGGACGCTCTCGGCGAAGTGGCAGGCGGCCGGATGACCCTGGCCCCGGTCGATCAGCGCCGGGTCTTCGTCCGAGCAGATGTCCTGCGCCTTCCAGCAGCGCGTACGAAAGCGACAGCCGGAAGGCGGGTCGGCCGGCGACGGCACGTCTCCGGTCAGCACGATCCGCTCCTTGGCGCCACGCAGTGCCGGGTCACGCATCGGCACCGCCGACAACAACGCCTGGGTGTACGGATGGGCCGGCTGGTCATAGACCTCGGCATGGGTACCCGACTCCACGATCCGGCCGAGGTACATCACGGCTACCCGGTCACTGAGGTGGCGCACGACGGACAGGTCGTGGGCGATGAAGAGGTAGGACAGCCCGAAGTCGTCCTGCAGCTCCTCGAGGAGGTTCATCACCTGCGCCTGCACTGAGACATCCAGCGCGGACACGGGCTCGTCACAGACGATGACTTTCGGTCGCAACGCGAGCGCTCGGGCGACCCCGATGCGCTGCCGCTGGCCGCCGGAGAACTGGTGCGGGTAGCGGTTCGCGTAGTCCGGGTTCAACCCGACGCGATCGAGCAGCTCACGCACCTCGCGCGGCCGGTCGTTGCGCGGAACCACGTCGGGATGGATGTCCCACGGCTCGGCCACGATGTTGCCGACCGTCATCCGGGGGTTCAGCGAGGTGTAGGGGTCCTGGAACACGATCTGCACCTGCCGGCGGTAGCGCCGCAGCTGCCGCTGACTCATCGCCGTGACGTCCTGACCCTCGAAGAGGATCTGGCCCGACGACGGTCGCTCCAGGGCCATGACGAGCTTGGCGACGGTGGACTTCCCGCACCCCGACTCGCCGACCAGGCCCACCGTCTCTCCGGGGTGGAGCTCCAGCGACACACCGTCGACGGCCTGGACCTGGCCGATCGTCCGCTTGAACACGATGCCCGTGGTCAGCGGGAAGTGCTTGACCAGGTCCTTGATCACCAGGACCGGCTCAGCTGCCGGCGTACCGTCTCGCGCCTCGGAACCCTCTCGCTGGTCACGCACCGTAGAGCTCCTCGCTGTAGTGGCACGCGCTCGCCCGGCCCAGACCGAACTCCCGGAGCGGTGGGGCATCCACCCGGCAGTCGCGGGCATCCTGCGCCGCGCTGTCGAACCTCGCATGGGGGCAGCGTGGGTGGAACGCACAGCCAGCGGGGATCGCGGCGAGGTTGGGCGGTTGGCCGCTGATCGGATTCAGCCGGACACCCTTGGACTCGGCGTGCGGGACCGAGGCCATCAGGCCCCTGGTGTAGGGATGGGTCGGCGAGGTGAACACTTCGTCGATCGTCCCCGACTCGACGATCTTGCCGGCGTACATGACCATCACCCGGTCGGCCACCTCGTTGACAACCCCCAGGTCGTGGGTGATCAGGATGAGGCCCATGCCCGTCTCGCTCTGCAGGTCACCGAGAAGCTCCATGATCTGGGCCTGCACCGTGACGTCCAGCGCGGTGGTGGGCTCGTCGGCGATCAGGATCTCCGGGCCCAGCGCGAGGGCCATCGCGATCATGACACGTTGCCGCATCCCGCCGGAGAACTGGTGGGGGTAGTCGTTGACCCGCTCGCGGGCCGCCGGGATCCGGACGCGTTCCATCAGCTCGATGGCCCGAGCCTTGGCCTCCTTGCGGGACAGGCCGATGTGGGCGGTGTACATCTCCGCGATCTGATGGCCGACAGAGAAGACCGGGTTCAGCGCCGACAGCGCGTCCTGGAAGATCATGGCGACACCCGGGCCGCGGACCAGCCGCTGTTGCTCGGAAGTCATGGCCAGCATGTCGTTGCCGTGGAACTTGATGGAGCCACCCGTGACGAATCCCGGTGGCGTGTCGAGGATGCCCATGACCGCCTGGACGCTGACACTCTTGCCCGACCCGGACTCTCCCAGGATGGCCAGTGTCTCGCCCTGGTTGATCGCGTAGCTGATGCCGTTGACGGCCTGGACCACGCCGTACGGAGTACGGAACTCGACCCGCAGGTCGTCGACTTCGAGGACCGGCACGTTGGTCCCGCCGGGTACGAAGTGCGAGGAGATCGACGTCTCAGTCATCAGCGCAGCTTCGGGTCGAGAGCGTCACGGAGTGCGTCTCCCATCAGGATGAACGAAAGAACGGTCAATGACAGGAACAGGCTCGGGAAGAAGACCAGGAAGCCCGAGTCCCGTATTCGCTGCAGCCCTGAGTTGATCTGCAGGCCCCAGGAGATCTCCGGGAGCTTCAGGCCGATGCCGATGAACGACAGCGTGGCCTCCGCGGCAATGATCAACCCGACCGTGATCGTGGCGTACACGAGGACCGGCGCCACGGCGTTCGGCAGGATGTGCCGCACCAGGATCCGCCACGTCGACGCGCCAAGGGCCCGTGCCGCCTGGACGTAGTCGGCGTCCTTGACCGAGACGATGGTCGCGCGTACCAGCCGCATCGGGTTCATCCAGGCGAAGAGCATGATCGCCAGCGACACCTGGACGATGCCGCGGTCTCGAAGGGCCGACAGCAGCACCACCGTGGCTCCGAGGATCAGCGGCAGTCCGTAGAAGACGTCGGTGATGCGGGCCAGCAGCGAGTCGATCCACCCGCCGTAGTAACCCGCCAGCGACCCGATCACCACGCCGATGAGGAGAATGCCGAGAGTCGTGAAGAATCCCACGGCCATCGAGACTCGCGCGCCGTAGACCACGTTGGCGAAGTAGTCGCGCCCCTGGATGTCGTAGCCGAACCATGCCTCGCTGCTGGGCGGGTTGGTGGACAACGACAGGTCGGCGGCGCGAGGGTCGGCGTCCGTGAAGAGGCCGGGCGCGATCGCCATCACAGCGAAGACCAGGAACAGGGCGGCGCCCAGCAGAAACACCGGGTTGCGACGCAGCTGCCGCCACGCGTCGGACCACAGCGTCGCCTGGCGTAGCTCGCCACCCGCCTGGGCGATGGCCGTGTCGGCGGCCTTCTGGTCCTGGACCGCCCCGGCGGAGAAGCCGCGGCCGCCCCCGAGGTCCGGTGCCGTCTCCCGCGCCGGCGCTTGCTCAGTCATAGCGGATCCTCGGGTCGATGACGGCGTACAGGATGTCCACGATCAAATTGAACAGGATGTAGAAGAAGACGAAGATCGTGACGATGCCGACGACGACGAAGCCCTCCTGCCGTTGGACGGACTCGAAGACGGCGCGGCCGAGGCCCGGGATGTTGAAGACGGTCTCGGTGACGATCGCACCGGCCATCAGGCTGCCAAGGTCGGCCCCGATGAACGTCACGACCGGAATCAGGCTGTTGCGCAACGTGTGTTTGCCGATGACGACCGACGGTCTGAGTCCCTTGGCACGGGCCGTGCGAACGTAGTCCTGGCGGAGATTCTCCGCGAGGCTGGTGCGTGTCAACCGGGCGATGTACGCAAGCGAAGTGGCGGCCAGGACCGCCCCCGGCAGGATGTAGCTGAGGAGACCTTCGTTGAGCCCGGCGATCGGCAGCCACCCCAACCGCAGGCCGAAGATCGACTGCCCTAGGAATCCCAGTACGAAGATGGGGATCGACACGGCGATGGTGGTCGACACGAGGATCAGGTTGTCGACGTAGGACCCCCGGCGAATGCCGGCCACGATCCCGGCGATGAGCCCGATGACGACCTCTACGACGAGCGCCACGATCGCCAGCCGCACCGTGATCGGCAGCCGCTGGGTGATCGTGTCGAGCACCGGTCGTCCGGCGAAGTCCTGACCGAGATCACCCTGCACCAGGCCGATGACGTACTTGCCGTACTGCACGAGGAGCGGATCGCCCAGGTTGTACTCGTCCTGGATCGCCGCCCGGGTGGCATCGGAGATCGGCCGGTCGCCGCCCAGGGCGCGAACCGGGTCGC
>JBOHED010000155.1:0-3463 GCA_050700915.1 Actinopolymorphaceae bacterium
AGCAACAGGATGTCGGGTTCCACGAGGCGCGCCCGGGCGAGGGCGAGCAGCTGCCGCTGGCCTGCCGACAGTCCGCCGCCACCCTCACCGACCGGGTGGAGGTAGCCGTAGCGCAGGACGCGGATCATCTCGTGGGCGCCGACTGCCCGGGCCGCGGCTTCGACGTCTGCGTCGGAGGCGTCCGGCCGGGCGTAGGAGATGGCGTCTCGTACCGTGCCCGAGAACAGGTAGGCCTCCTGCGGTACGACGCCCAGCCGCTGACGGTACGCCTGCAGGTCGAGCTGGGTGAGGTCGGTGCCATCGATGCGTACGACCCCTGCCTTCGGGTCGTAGAACCTGGCGACCAGCTTCATGAGTGTCGACTTGCCGGCGCCTGTCTCGCCCACCAGGGCGACGGTCTCACCCGGGGCGATCCGGATGTTCACGTCGCGTACGGCATCGGTGTCGCCGTAACCGAATCGTACGTTCTCGAGGGACACCTCACCGGCGAGGCCGCGGCTGCCCGGCACACGGGCGTCCGCGGGCGACGGCGTGGAGACGGGTGTGTCGAGAACTTCGCCGACGCGGCGCAGACCCACCCGGGCCCGCTGGTAGCTGTCGAAGATCCCCGACATCTGCTGGACCGGCGCGAACAGCATGGTGGCGTAGAGCATGACCGCGGCCATGCCTCCGACGGTCAGCGTTCCGGCGGCGATGCGGTGGGCGCCGACTCCGAGCACGAGTGCGGTGGTGAACTCCACGGCCGCCCAGCTGAACGCGAGCAGGAGCGCAATGCACATCTGCGCCCGCAGTTGGGCGGCCCGATAGTCCGATGCGACCGTACGGAATCGTGCGATCGTGGCTTCCTCGCGTCTGTAACACTGGGCCACGCGGATGCCGGCGACGTTCTCCTGGAAGGTGGCGTTGAGCTCGCCGAGGCGTCGCCGGGCGGTTTCGTACTCCCGGCGGGAATACCTGCGGTACAGGATCGCCGCCAGTGCGAGCGGCAGGCACATCCCCGCCACGGCGGCGGTGAGGCCGGCGTCGATCGTGGCCATGACGACCAGTACGCCGACGAACATCATCACGGCGACCACCGCCTGACCCAGTCCGCTCTGGACGAACGTCTTTACGGCCTCGATGTCACTCGTCATCCGGGTCATGAGCTGGCCGGCGCGTTCGCGTTCGTAGAAGTCCATGCCTAGCCGCTGCAAGTGGGCATAGAGCTTGACGCGGAGCCACAGCAGCACCCGTTCGCCGGTACGCCCGGCCAGCCGCTCCTGCCCTGCGCGGACGAGCCAGTTCGCTACGACCACGCCGAGAGCCACCCCGGACAGGGCGTAGACGACCTGTACCTGGCCCGCCGTGACGCCACGGTCGATGACGGCTCGCGTCAGCCACGGCAGGGCGAGCTGAGCTACCGTGTCCAGCGCCAGTAGCACCAGAGTGGCCGAGAGCGCCGCCATGAACGGCCGCAGCAGCCGGCGCAGGCGTAGGTCTGGGTCCGGCCGGCGGCACTCCTCGAGGTCGAGATCCGCCGTGTCCGCTGGCGGCGCGGGTAGCGCGGCAACCCTGGCTGCCTGGTCCGCCGGAAGTGCCGCGCCGTCGAACAGGCCCTCGGTGTCGGCCGGCGGTGGCGTGGACCACGGGTCGGCAACCGTCCGGGCAGCGTCGCCCTCGTCCACGCTGACACCCTTGTCCCCGCTGACACCCTTGTCCCCGCCGAAGTCCTGGTCTCCGCCGAGCTCCTCGTCGTGCCCAGACAGCAGCAGTCGGTACCGCGCGCACCGGGTCAGCAGCTCGGCGTGGGTGCCCACGTCGACCACCTCACCGTGGTGCAGGACCGCGATCCGGTCCGCGAGCTGCAGGGTGCTGTGCCGGTGGGCGATGAGCAGCGTCGTACGTCCCCGCATCACCCGTCGCAGCGTGGAGTGGATCTCGGCCTCGACTCCCGCATCGACGGCCGACGTCGCGTCGTCGAGCACCAGCAGCCGCGGATCGGTCAACAGTGCGCGGGCGAGGGCGATGCGCTGCCGCTGGCCGCCGGACAGAGTGAGGCCCCGCTCGCCCACCACCGTGTCGTAGCCGTCGGCCAACCCGTTGACGAAGCGGTCCACCTCCGCAGCACGCCCCGCCGCGCGGACATCGCCCTCGGTCGCGTCGGTCCGTCCGAACCCGATGTTCGCGCGTACGGTGTCGGAGAACAGGAAGCTCTCCTCCAGCACGGTGCCCATCCGCGCCCGAAGCGAGCCCATCGTGAAGTCGCGAATGTCGCGACCGTCAAGGCGTACCGCGCCCGCCTGGGGGTCGTAGAAGCGAGCCAGCAGCAGGGCGACCGTCGACTTCCCCGACCCGGTTCCGCCCACCAGCGCAAGGGCCTCACCCGGGTCCACCCGCAACGAAACGCCTTTCAGCACAGGATGATCCGGGTCGTATCCGAACGTCACGTCGTCGAGTTCGACCGGCACATCGCCCCGTGGCGCCGGACCGGCGTCGGGGGCGTCGGCAATCATGGGCTTGGCGTCGATGATCTCCAGAACCCGAACGACCGCCGCCTTGGTGGTGTTCCACTGCGCGAACTGCCCGACGAACGTCCGTACGGGAGCCACCATCAGGGCGAGGTAGCTCGCGAACGCGAGGAACGTCCCGAGCGTGATGTCGCCGCGCACGGTGAGCCATCCCCCAAACGCGAGCACTGCCACCTGCCCGACCGCGGGGATCGCGGTCAGGGCCGGGAGGTACGTACTCGTGAACCGGGTACGCCTGATTCCCGACGCGAACTGCCCGCGCGCCGCCTCCTCCAGCTTCGCGAGTTCCTGCCCCTCCTGGCCGAACCCCTTCACGACCCGCACACCCGTCACCGCGGCCTCCACCACGACGGCGACCCGGCCGGACTGGTGCGAGTAGTCCCACGACGACGGGAACAGCACGGCGTTGCCGCGGCGGGCCACCAGGTACAGCACCGGCAGCATCACCAGCGCCACGAGCGACAGCATCGGAGCGAGGACGAGCATGATGACGAGGGCCATCACGAACCACACGAGGTTGGTGACCAACTGCTGCGCGGTCTCGATCGACCGCTCGACCATCGCCACGTCCGACGTGCTGCGGCTCACGACCTGGCCCGTCCGCAGCCGGTCCTGCTGGTGCCCGTCCAGCCTTTGCAGGGACTCGAAGAGGTCGGTACGCAGCGCGTAGCCGACCCGGTTCGCGAGCTGACTCGCGTAGTAGCGGCGCAGCATGCTCAGCCCGAAGCGGGCCACACCGGCCGCGACCAACAGGAACAGCCATGGGGCGAGCGGCGAGCGGTGGGCCAGGATCACCTGGTCGACGACCTGGCGTATGACGAGCGGCGTGAACGCCGGGATGACGGTCCCGCCGACTCCGCCGAGCAGGGACAGGAAGATCGTCGTCGGATGGGCCCGGCAGTACGCCCACAGCCGCCGCCACCACCTGCCCCCCACCTCCGCACCCACTCTCTGCC
>JBOHED010000156.1:0-4416 GCA_050700915.1 Actinopolymorphaceae bacterium
ACCTTGGCCTGCCGATGGTGTCCGCCCAGGTCAGCGCGGGTTGGCTGGTGACGGCGTACGACATCCGACCCCACGCGGTCAGCGCCGCCGTCGCGAAGGGTGCGGCGGGGGCCGACTCCCTGCGCGACCTCGCCGGCTGTCGGGTGCTCGCGCTGGCCGTGCCCGATGATGCGGCGGTCTCGACGGTCGTGCGTACGCCCGAACTCCTTGCGAGCCTGGCGGTGGATCCCCTCGTCGTGGTCCACAGCACCGTTCTCCCGGCCACCGCCAAGGCCCTCGGCCAGGAGTTGGCTGACTCGTCGACGACCGCATTCGTCGACGCCCCTGTGAGTGGCGGCTTCGAACGCGCCGAGCGGGGCGACCTGACCGTGATGGCGGGCGCGGAGGCCGAGGCGTTGCAGCTCGCACAGCCCTACTTCGACACCATCGCCGGCGACGTCGTCCATGTCGGCGCTCCGGGCGCGGGATCGGCGGTGAAGCTCGCCAACCAGCTGATGATGTTCGCCGCCCTCGCCGGGACGCACGAGGCACTCGACCTTGCCCAGTCGTACGACGTCGACGCCGGCACCGTCCTGAAGGTCGCGGCGACGAGCACCGGGGACTCGTGGGCGGCACGGAGCTGGGGATTCTTCGACCAGGTGGCCGCGGCCTACGACGCGGCCGACGTACCTGTGGCCTATCGTCCGTGGAGCAAGGACCTCTGGGACATCGTGGCAGCCGCGCGGACCGCCGGTGTCTCCCTTCCAGTCGCCGGCCTCCTGGCCCAGACGATGGCCGAGACCGTCGAACGCCACGCCCGATCGTCCTAGGAGCCGCACAACCCGCAGCCAGCTGCAGCCCTCCGCCGACACACCGCCCTACGGGCGGTGATGTCCGCCTACTCGCGGAATTCGCCGGGGCGGAGGACCTGCCCGGGGGCAGTGCTCGGGTCGCTGATCGAGGCGTACGGCACGGTGAAGGTCAACACCTGGGAGGTCGACCGCCTGATCGTCCACAGCCTCGGCTTGTCACCGGAGCGGTCCCACGCGATGCCCTGTCCCTCGACCTCCGGAAGTTCGACGGTCGCCACCCATGCGAGCTTCGACCCCGCGGACGGGACGTCCATGACGTACGCCTCACCGAGGTCGTGACCGGTGAGCCAGAGCCGCCCGTCTGGACCCCACGACCCGCCAGAGTTGCTCATCGGCTTGAACCTGTCGAGGATCGCCTTCGGGATCGTCCACGCCTCGACCACCTGGAAGGTGTCGTCCATCTTCACGACCTGGGTGTTGTACGTCTCGCCGTACGGCTCGGTCTGGTCGTCCGGGACCACGTCGTGGTTGGCGAAGCCTGCCACCACGCACCATCGTGCCGGTCCAGCCAGGTCAGCGATCCTCGGTCGACGCCGAAACTGTGGGTACGGATGGGTCGCATCGTCCTGGAGTCGAACACCTCGACCGAGCTCTCCATCGGCGACTCGTCGTAGTTGGAGTGTGCGGCGTACAACCTGCCGTTCACGACGACACCGCTGTCCATGTGCGTGATCGGACCGTCGTCGTTGCGGCAAACTGCAAGAGTGGCTCGCCGGTCGCCCGGTCATGCTTGGTGATGGTGCGGTTGTTGACCGCGTAGAAGGAGTCTCGGTCGACGCCGACGCCCTGGTTCGCATCGAAGGTGTCTTAGGACCTGTCGAGCGTGGCCGTGTACACCGGTGGCTCGCCGGCCGCGGCACCAGCTGGTGCGGACGCCTGCGCTGGCAGGAGAGCGGAGCTCAGTGCCAGCGCTCCGGCCGCGAGCCCGGCAACCACTCCAGCGACGATCTTGGTTCGAGCAACCATCATGTCCTCCACCTGGATCTCCCGCGGCGACCATCTCGAACGCAGCGCTCGGCTGCGCGAACTCGGCTTGACGATGCGATGAACCGATCTCGAAGGTACGGCGCGGGGAAACGCCGTCCGAGTCGTACGCGGCGGCCGGATGCGGTCGTCAGCTGGTGCGGGCGGCGCCTTCGAGCGCGGCGCGGTCGACGGTGATTCCCAGCCCTGGGGTCTCGGGAAGGACCAGCTCACCGTCGACGAAGGAGATCCCGCCGAGGAACTCGTCCTGCCACGGGCTGAGACCGGCGTAGCTCTCGACGATGAGACCGTTGTCCACCGCCGCCACCGCGTGCGCGCCCACGTAGTGGTTGCCGTGCGGCGCCATCATCAGATGGTGCGCGGACGCGAGTGTCGCGATCCTGACCCACTCCGTCAACCCGCCACACGTCTGCGGATCGGCCTGGACGATGTCGACCGCCCGGCGTTCGATGAGATCCCGGAACCCCCATCGGGTGAACTCGATCTCGCCAGTGGCGATGGGAGTCGTGAGGCGGCTCACCAGCCGGGCCATCCCGTCGTGGTCGTCGGGCCAGCAGGGTTCCTCGAACCACGCGAGGTCGAACTCCTCCACCGCCTGGCCGAACTTCAACGCCTCGGCCGAGGTCCACGCGTTGTTCGCGTCGACCATCACCCTGATGTCCGGCCCGACCGCCGCACGGACCGCGGCGACCCGGCGTACGTCCTCGCCGATATCCGCGCCACCCACCTTCAGTTTGACGGCGCGGTAGCCGGCGCCGACGAAGCTCAGCATCTCGTCGGCGAGTTCCTGAGGTCCCTTGCCCTCCTCGTAGTAGCCACCGGCCGCATAGGCGGGTACGCGGGAACGAAAACCGCCGAGGAGCCGGTAGACCGGCAGGTCGAGCGCCTTACCTCGAAGGTCCCACAGGGCGTTGTCGACCGACCCGATCGCCGATACGGCGTCGCCCTTGACGACAGGCTTCCGCCATCCGGTGAACATCCGGTGCCAGAGACGGCCGAAGTCACGCGGGTCCTCGCCGACCAGCCGATCGCGGATGGGTGCCGCGAACCGGGCAGCGCCTTCGCCCGACAGGGCAAGGCCGGTGATGCCCTCGTCGGTGTCGACCTCGACCAGTGTGAGGCGCTTGTTCTCGGTCACCAGGATCGAGTTGCGGAACGGCTTCGCCAGCTTCCCCAGGTCGTACGTCGTGAACCGCACGTCGGTGATCTTCATGCGACAGCCTCCGGCATGTTCTGCGTGTGTGGACAGACCTACGGACGTCGTTCGTACGAATGGAGATCAGTCGAAGAAGTCCGCGTCCTCCGCCGAGAGGTACTTCCGAGCGGCTTCGGGGATCAGCTCGACACCCATCCCTGGCCGGTCCCACACATCGATGAAACCGTTGGACACAATGGGATCCGGCAGGCCGTCGACGATGTCGTACCACCAGTCCGGCCGGCCGACGGGATACTCGAACGCGATGTAGTTGTCGGGAAGGGTCGCGCAGACCTGGACCAGGGCGGCCAGTCCGAGCACGCCGTCGCCGACTCCGTGGGGCGCCATCAGCACTCCGTGCATGTCGGCGTACTCCGCGACCCACTTGAGCTCCGCGATGCCGCCGACGTCGCACGGGTCGGGGCCGACCACGCGCACGGCCTGGGTCTCGATCAACTCCTTGAAGTTCTGCCGGAGGTAGATCTGTTCCCCGGTGTGGATCGGCGTGGTCGTCGCGGTGGTCACCTCGCGGTACTGCGCCGCGTTCACGTACGGCACGTAGTCGCCGGTGAGCATGTCCTCCAACCACATCAGCGAGAAAGGCTCGACGGCGCGGGCGAAACGGATCGCATCGGGCACCGTCCAGCCCGGTCCGAGGTCCAGCGCGAGCCCGATCTCGTCGCCCAACACCTCCTTCATGGCCTCGACGCAGTCGACAAGGTGCCGCAGCCCGCGTTCGGTGAGCAGCCCGCGGTGCGGATGGGACGGACCACTCCGCGGCTCACCGTAGAAGAAGTCCTTGAGCTGGACCGGCATCGTGCTGTGGAATGCCATCCCCTGCTTGACGATCGTGAAGCCCTCCGACGCCTCGCGCATGGCCGTCATCGCTGCCGCGTGATCCTCGGGCGCGTGCCCGTTCATGGGCGCGCGGACGCCGCCGTTGTAGACGCGCACCTTGTCGCGAACCTTGCCGCCCAGCAGCTTGTGAACGGGCAGCCCGGCCGCCTTGCCGGCAATGTCCCACAACGCCATCTCGATCGCCGAGACCGCGGATCCCCACGGCTTGAACGCCCCGAGCCGGCGAATCTTGAGCATGACGCGTTCGACGTCGGTGGGATCCTCGCCGAGGATGCGGTCCCGATAGAGCTCCACGACCGGCTTGTGCTGGTCCTTGGCCGGCTCGATCGCTGCGTAGCCGTCGACTCCCTCGTCCGTCACCACCCTCACGACGGGGTTCCGGCCGAGAACGGCACACTTCAGGTCGGTGATCTTCATCGGCTGCGACTCGCTCCCTGTCCGCGTACGGACAACCAGGCGACAGGTGTGGTGCTGCTGCTCGCCTATGGACGATAGCCGTCAGAAGTCCTTGCAGCGTTGGTCGTGACG
>JBOHED010000157.1:0-7770 GCA_050700915.1 Actinopolymorphaceae bacterium
CCGACCGACGCGACCCGAGGAGTGCATGTGACCGAACGAAGTGAGGCCAGCAGTCAGCACAGCGCAGAGACAACCGAGACGACGGCGACACCGCTCACACCGCTCACACCGCTCACGCCGGACGAGGTAGCGGCCTTCCACCGTGACGGGTTCCTCGTCGTGTCCGCGCTGACCTCCGCGGCCGAGACCGTCCGCCTGCAGGCGATCTACGACCAGCTCTTCGACGGCAGGAAGGTCTTCTCCGCCGGTGATCGGCTCGAGCTCGCCGGCGTCGACAGCGAGGGGCACGAGACCCTGCCACAGATCCTCAACCCCGAGAAGTACGCACCGGAACTCCTGCACATCAAGGCGCGTGAACACGCACTCGCCATCGCCCGGCAGCTGCTCGGACCCGACACCGAACGTATGGGCGACCACGCGATCCGCAAGCCCGGCAGGCATGGTGCCGCCACACCGTGGCACCAGGACGAGGCGTACTGGGACCCGGCACTCGAATACGACGCCCTCAGCATCTGGATGCCCCTGCAGGAGGCGACGATCGAGAACGGCTGCATGCAGTTCGTCGCCGGGAGCCACCGGGCCGACGTCCTGCCACACCGGCACATCAGCGACGACCCGAGCGTCGAGGCGCTGGAGTACGACGGCGACCTCGCCGACCTGCCGGTGACCGCGTGCCCGTTGGCGCCAGGCGGGGCGACGGTCCATGGATCGCGGACGCTGCACTACACAGGCCCGAACCTCTCGGACTCGCCGCGTCGTGCGTACATCATGGGTTTCGGCCGCCCGGCGAGGCGCCGCGTCCAACCGCGCGACTTCTCCTGGCATCGCCCTGGACCCCACGAGTCCTGACCACAGCCGGCCAGGGTACGAGGGTCAAGCTTCGGGGCGGCGGGCGACGAAGACCATCTCCCGGCCCGGCCGGTCGGGAGCGTCGCGGATCTCCTCGACTACGAAACCCGTTGCCTGCAAGGAGTCCTCGACCTCCTCGCGGCCGGGGAAACGCAACGTGGACTCCGAGGTCAGCACGGCGCCGTCGGACTCGAAGACGTACGTTCCTCGGAAGGAGACCAGGTCCCCGCTCACGTCCGTCACGTCGGTCCACCTCTCGACGATGCCGACATGCGGGATGTCGGTGCGCATGTGCGTCTGCTCGCGATTCCATTCCCGCCACGCCTCACGTGCCGGATCACGGGTCTCGAAGACAAGGCGTCCACCTGGTCGAAGCGCCGCGTGCACGCCGCGTAGGGTCGCCGCCCATGCCTCGTCGGTCACGAAGACCTGCGCGACATTGCCCGTCATCGTCACCAGATCCACCTGCAGCGGAGGCAGACCCGTCGCATCGGCGTGTATCCACCGCACCCGGTCGGCGCCGGGCTTGCGCCGCGCGATCTCGAGCGACGCTTCCGCCGGATCCACCCCTGTCACCTCGACGCCGGACGCCGCGAGTAGGCAGGCGAAGGTTCCGGTTCCGCAGCCGATGTCCAGCACACTGTGCGCGCCGAACTCGCCGACGATGGCCGCGTAGACCTCCAGGTCGCTGCGATCGGAGTCCAGCGGGTCATAGAGCTGGGCAAGCCGTGGCTCGCCGAAGTACGCATCAACCATCCAGGCCAGCGTAGACGCAGCTGGTGGAGGGGATCGACAACGGATGTGGGCCACGTGACCCCGCGACCCACATCCGTAGCCTCAGGCTCCGAACGGACGACCCGTTCCTACTCCTGATGGTGGGCGTTCGGGTCGAAGCCCTCGGGTGCCCGGTCGAGGAACGTCGTCACCGAACGGACCCGGGCGTCCTCACTGATCACGATGACGTCGGTTCCTGTCGCCAGCGAGGTGTCGTTACCAGTCAGGATCTCCCATCGCAGCCTTGCCCGGTCATGATGGGTCTGCACCTCATCGCGGGCGCGAAACTCGAAGGAACCCACATGGTCGGAGAACTGAACGCCGAAGTCGACCAGCGCTTTCGAGCCGATCAGAACGCCGATCGGAGCGACGTACTCCACATCATCGGTGAACGTCTCCGAGGCGAGCTGTTGCCATTGACCTGCCGACGTCGAGTTCCAGAACCGGAGATACCGGTCGACAACCGACGCCTCCTGCGAGGTACCTGTCATGGCAGTGTCCTTTCCTGTCGTGGATCTTGGCGTACTGGGTGCACATCCGACGGTGCGGCACGGCTGGCGTCGTGTCGATGACGCCGGAGGTTATGGCGGCACAGCTGCCGAAGCTGCAGCATGGGCCCATGAACGGCAACAGCCAGCCGGTGGGGACCCTGCTTCGCACATGGCGTGATCGACGCCGCCGGTCACAGCTCGATGTCGCACTCGCCGCTGGGCTGTCGACACGCCACCTGAGCTACGTCGAAACCGGACGTTCCACTCCGAGCCGGCAGATGATCGAGCGGCTCTGTGAGGAGCTCGACGTTCCGCTGCGGGAGCGCAACCCGCTCTACCTGGCTGCGGGATACGCGCCGGTGCACCAGGAGCGCGCCTTCGATGATCTCGGGACGGCGAGAGCAGCGGTCAGCGCCGTCCTGACCGGCCACGAGCCCCATCCCGCTCTCGCCGTGAACGTGCGATGGGAACTTCTCGCCGCGAACCGGGCGGCCGCCCCGTTCTTCGACGGCGTGAGCCCTGAGCTCACCCGGCCTCCCGTCAACGTCCTCCGCGCCACGTTGCACCCCAAGGGGCTGGCACCACGGATCCGGAACCTGAGCGAATGGCGGACGCACGTCCTGCGCAGGGTTCGCCGGCAGCTCGACCGCACCCGCGCGCCGGGGCTCGCGGACCTGCTGGCCGAGTTGCAGTCCTATCCGACACCCGGAATGGTCGACGCAGCCCCCGGCGAGCGTCATCGCACCCACGACCTCGCGGTGCCCCTGCACCTGTCGTCCGACGATGGTGACCTGGCGCTGCTCTACACGACAATGGTGTTCGGGTCACCGCGTGACGTGACTCTCGACGAGATAGCGATCGAGACGTTCTTCCCCGCCGACGCCAGAACCGCTGGCCTGCTTGGTCAGACGTTGAACTTGAAGTCGACCACGTCGCCGTCGGCCATCACGTAGTCCTTGCCTTCCAAGCGTACCTGCCCGCGTGATTTCGCCTCAGCCATCGAACCGGCCGCCACCAGATCGTCGTACGACACGATCTCGGCCTTGATGAAGCCCTTCTGGAAATCTGTGTGGATCGCGCCGGCGGCCTCCGGTGCTGTGGCTCCGCGGCGGATCGTCCACGCCCGCGACTCTTTCGGCCCGGCGGTCAGGAACGTCTGCAGGCCAAGGGTTTCGAAGCCCACCGTCGCCAGCATGTGCAGGCCGGACTCCTCCTGGCCGGTCGACTGCAGCAACTCCAGCGCCTCGTCGGGCGGCAGCTCCAGAAGCTCCGCCTCGATCTTCGCGTCGAGGAAGATCGCCTGGGCTGGCGCGACCAGTGCCGACAAGTCCGTGCGTACGGACGGATCCGCGAGCTCGTCCTGGTCGCAGTTGAAGACGTAGAGGAACGGCTTCGCCGTGAGCAGGTTGAGCTCGCGCAGCGCCACCAGGTCGACGCCGGCCGCGTAGGCGGTGACGCCCTTCTCGAGCGCCTCCTGTGCCTGGCGTACGACGTCGACGCGTTCGGCGAGGTCCTTCTTCAGCCGGGCTTCCTTCTCCAGTCGGGGCAGGGCTTTCTCGATCGTCTGCAGGTCGGCCAGGATCAGTTCGGTCGTGATGGTGCCGATGTCGCCGGACGGCGAGACCTCCCCGTCGACGTGGACGACGTTGGGATCGCTAAACGCCCGCGTCACCTGACAGATCGCGTCGGTCTCCCGGATATGGGCGAGGAACTGGTTGCCGAGCCCTTCACCTTCCGACGCTCCCCGGACGAGCCCCGCGATGTCGACGAACTGCACGGTCGCCGGCACGATCTTGGCGGAGCTGTGGATGCGGGCAAGGACCTCGAGCCGCGGATCGGGTACGCCGACGACGCCGACGTTCGGCTCCAGCGTCGCGAAGGGATAGTTCGCCGCGAGGACGTCATTGGCGGTCAGCGCATTGAAGAGTGTGGACTTCCCCGCGTTGGGTAGTCCGACGATCCCGATCGAAAGAGCCACGACGCACAAGCCTACGGGTGCCGTGCTGGACCCTGCGGAGCGGTCCGATCGACATCCCGGCCGTGGCCGGTGGGCGTGGCGATCGGCGGTTGTCGGTGCGACCCGACAGAGTGGATCTCATGGACGGCACGCCTTCTCTCATCGTGATCAGCCTCACCTTCGCCGTCGGCCTCGGCGTCGGCGCGGCGTTGGGTGCCCTCCTGGTCCGGGTGCGGGTCGCCGAGACACTCGCCCGCACCGCCGCCGAGCGCGACGCCGCCGAAGGCCGGCTCGCCGAGCTGACGGCCGACCGGCGCACGCTAGCCGAGCACTTCCGGTCCGTCTCGGCCGACGCGATGGCACAGTCGAGCCGGCAGCTCCTCGACCTCACCGACGCGCGGATGCGGGCCGCGGAGTCGGCGACCGCCACGGCGGTGGGTCCGGTCAAGGAGAGCCTCGACCGGTTCGACGTTCGGCTGCGCGAGTTGGAGGAGTCCCGCGTCGCGTTGCAGTCGACCCTGCGCGAGCAGATCGATGCCGTACGCCTGACCGGCGAGGCCCTCCGCAAGGAGACTGGCGCGCTCGCGACCGCGCTGCGCAAGCCGCAGGTCCGGGGCCGGTGGGGCGAGTTGCACCTGGCCCGCGCGGCGGAGCTGGCCGGGCTGGTCGACCACTGCGACGTCAGCTTCCAGCACACCGCCACCACGACCGACGGCGAGGTCGACGGTGTGCAGCGGCCCGACCTGGTGGTCCATCTCGCGGGTGGCAAGCACGTGGTGGTCGACGCCAAGGTGCCGCTGGAGGCGTTCCTCGACGCGGCCGAGGCGAGCGACGACGCGACCCGGGCGAGCCGACTCGACGGGCACGCGCGGCAGGTGCGTACGCATGTCGACGCGCTCGCCGGCAAGGCCTACTGGCGGCGGCTCCCGGCCACACCGGAGTTCGTGGTGCTGTTCATGCCCGGCGAGGCGTTCCTCTCGCACGCCCTCGAGGCCGACCCGACCCTGCTGGAGTACGCGGCCGAGCGGCGGGTGATCCTCGCCACGCCGAGCACCCTGATCGCGCTGCTGCGCACGGTGGCGTACGCATGGACCGAACAGGCACTCACCCACAACGCACGGGAAGTGTTCGAACTCGGCCGGGAGCTCTACCAGCGGCTCGGACGGATGGGCCGCCACCTCGACCGGCTCGGCCGCTCGCTCGCGGGTGCGGTGGGCTCCTACAACGAAGCGGTCGGATCGCTCGAGACCCGGGTCCTCGTATCGGCGCGGCGCCTGCACGAACTCAAGGTCACCGATGAGGAACTCGCGAGTCCCACTCCGGTCGATCAGGCCGTGCGGCCACTTGCGGCCGCCGAACTGGTGGAGTCAGCGGCCGAATCTCGCGCCGTGCGGCGAGTTGGACACGTTACGTAGCTGAATGGGCTGTGTATATCCGAATAGACCCCACATTTAGTACCAGCTGGTAGCCCCAGGCGGGTGACGTGGCACAGGTCGTAGCAATATCGTGCTGGGGTGTCGGATTCCAGATGGGATGGTTCGCCCCCTTCTGCGTACACTCCGCCGAGTCTGCACACGACTGGTCGTCGACGCACTACAGAGGGTCATCTGACGGACGAGGCGTCTCTCACCGACGGCGACGACCAGCATCGCGAACCCCAGTGGCCGCCGCGCGGTGGCCGACGGGCTCGGGTGTTCTCACCTCCACCGGATCCCGGACCATCCGCGCCGCCCGCGCCGCCCGGTGACTCGCAGTGGACCACGGCCCGCGGCGCACTCGACGAACTCGACGACGGATTCCCGTCGCGGCTGACGTACGGGTCGGAGTACCCCGGACTCACGCCATCGGGTCGAGGCGCCGATCCGTTCGCCGATCCGTTTGACAGTGGGCGCTTCGGCTCGCCTGGGGGCAACCGCTTCGGCGAACCGCAGGAGTCGACAGGGCCGTCGTACGAGTCGCCGGCGAAGTGGTTCGAACACCACCAGGACTCGTACTCCCCACCCACGGCGCGGCGCGAGCCGACCAGCGAGCCGGACCAGCCGTCGACCATGCGATACGAGTCGTCGACGCCGTACGACAGCCCAACGCCGAACGAGTCCACGCCGTACGACAGCCCGACGCCGTACGACAGCCCAGCGCTGAACGAGTCCACGCCGTACGATGCGCCGCCCGCACGCCCGGCAGGTGGCCGTCGACGGCGAAGCGTGGAACCCACCTTCGACCAGGCGTCCCTCGACCTGCCGTCCGTTCCCCAGTCGTACGTAGAGCAGTCGTACGTACAGCCAGACAGCGCGGGCAGCGGTGACCAGGTGGACGGGAGTTCGGACCTCTTCGATTATCCCGACACTGACCGGGACCCCACGAACTACCGGGACCACGGCTATCCATTGGACTCGCCGTCGTGGTCCGAGTCGTCCCCGCAGTTCGACGAGTTGTCCGCTCCGCTGGGCGACCCGCTCACCGGGCCGCTGCCCGACCACGGGTGGGGGCGTACCGGCGCAGGGGGCAACCCGCTCTCCGACATCCTGCCCGAGTCGACCGCCGCCAGCGAGGTCACCACCGGCTTCCACGCGCTGCGGGAAACGGATCGGCACCCGCCTGACCACGGCCGTCCGCCGTCAGGTGACGGAAGGCGAGCGACCGGCCATCATCACGACCCCGACTACCTCGGCGATCCCCACTCCGAGCGCGGCGTCCGGCGCACCCACCGCCGGGAGGATCCGGACCCACTGGCCGAGGACCTCGGTGGGCCGAACACCGAGCCCATGGTGATGCTGTCGCCGGTCCAGTTGAGCGCGGTTCCGGACCTCGACGACCACCACGACCACCACGTCCAGCCGGACCGCCCACAGGTCGGACCCGCGGGTCGGTCCGGGTACGACGGACGTACACCGCCAACCTCGGACCTCCACGACCATCCCGATGACCTTCGCCCGCGTCGGCGGCACCCGGGTAGGGACCTGACCGCAGCCGCGCTCGGCCGGCCGATGTCCAGCCCGATGGCAGGGCCCGGCGCCGACCTCTCCGCCGGCCCGGGCAACCCCATCGCGGTCACCGACCTCGGCGGCGAGCGGGAGTCCGGCGGGCGGCGCCTCGGCGCCCGCTTCACCGGTGGCCGGACCACGTCCGCGACCCGATCGAGCACGCCGCGAGCCACCCGCTCGGCCCGCGCCAGGAGGTCCGGTCACCGGGTACAAAGGACCCGACCGGCGGGGCTCCCGGGTCCCCTCGCGATTGTTGTCGCCATCGTCGGCGGGCTGGGGTCGGGATTCCTGGACCTCCAGGTCACCGGCATGCTGGGCGTGTTGTTCAGCATCGGTTTCGTCCTGACTTCGTTCGGCGTCGCCGCGGGAATCCGACGCTCCGACATCTTCACCGCCGGTGTCCTTCCCCCGCTGGCCGCACTCGCCACGTTCGCGGGGATCGGCGTGCTGGCGCCCGAGCAGCTCGGTGGTACGTCGTCTCCCGTGGTGGCCGTGCTCACCGGGCTGGCCACCGAGTCGTGGACACTGGTCGCCGCGTCGTCGCTCACCCTCGGCACGATCGCGTTGCGGGTCGCGGTCGGACGTTCCAGGTTGCCCGACCTCAGCGCGGAGGAGCGGTTCGAAGGTCCCTCCGCAGCTCCGGCGGCAATGCGAAGATCAGGCTCTCGTCCGCCGTTCTGACCTCTTCGGCCGGCGGGAAGCCCCGCTCGGACAG
>JBOHED010000158.1:0-4704 GCA_050700915.1 Actinopolymorphaceae bacterium
ACGGCGATCGTGGTGAGGCTGGGGTTGGTGTAGCGGGCGAAGACGATGTCGTCGATGCCGGCGACGGACACGCTGCCTGGTACGTCGATGTCCAGGTCGTTCAGCCTGGCCATCGCACCGAGGGCAACGAGGTCGTTGTAACCGACAAGGCAGGTGGCGTCGGTGTCAAGTGCTGAGTCGGCGGCGGCGTACCCGTCGGCCATCATCGCTCCGGCCTGTACCCGGGCCAGCGATACCCGCCGCGACAGCGAGGTTCGCAGGCTGGACCAGCGGTCGGCGTTCGCGGCGGAGTGCTCCGGTCCGGCAAGGTAGGCGATCCGGCGGTGACCGAGCTGGAGCAGATGCTGGCACAGCGCGGCGATGGCCCCCTTGCTGTCGACCCACACGGCGGGAAACTGGCCACGGGACGGGCGTCGGTTGACGACCACGATGGGCGTGCCGATTTCGAGAAGCGTGGTGAGGGCACTCCCGCTCATCCGAGGACCGCAGAGGATGAGCCCATCACTCTGGCGGGCCAGCTCCGTGGCGCGGGTCGGTTCCTCGTCGGGTTGTTCGTTCGAGTCTGCGACGAGGGTGTGGTAGCCGTCGTCTGCTGCTTGGAACTCGATGCCCTTGAGGATGAGGGTGAACAACGGGTTGGCCAGGTCGGGAACGAGGACCCCCACGACCCCGGTGCGGCCGCGGGAGAGATTCTGCGCCAGCGCGCTCGGCTGGTATCCCAGCCGTTCGGCGGCTTTGCGTACTCTGCCGACCAGCTCTGGATCCACCGTATGTTGGCCGTTCATCACCCGGGAGACGGTGGCCTTCGACACCCCGGCGGCCGTGGCCACACTGGAGATGGTCACCCGCTCCTGGCGACGCACGTGACCTCCTCCAATGGGTTCTGCCGACCAGATGAGCGGCTCAACACCCGGCGGTCCACCTGTGCTCGGCATCGTAACCGCGGCGCCATCGGCGTGGCCAGGTTGGTCTCATCACCACCCTTGACGACGTTCAGCCACCTTCCTACGGTGACGAGAAACCGGTTTCTAGCACACATATCGCAGTCAACGCAGACTTGCCGGGAGGCATGGACGATGGGTGGGACGTGGACACGCCGACGGTTCCTCGCGACCTGCGGAACCAGCGCCGCTGGGGCGTACCTGATCGATCAGCAGGCCGCATGGGCCGCGCTGGCCACGCCCGTCGACGAGGACGGGTACGACCTGTGGTTGCGTTACCGGTTGGTGGACCGGTCGACGCTGCTTTCGTCGTACCGGAAAGCGTTCACCGAGATCGTCCACGCACCCGACGTCGGCGTCCTCGCCTCGGCGGAGGCCGAACTCGTCCGTGGTCTGTCTGGGCTGCTGGGCAGGTCGATCGATGTGGTGCGGGCACCGTCTCGGGACGGCGCTGTCGTCTTCGGAACGCCGGAGACGTCGCCCATCGTTCGCCAGTACGTCCCGGCGGAGGTGCTGGAGCGGGTCGGCGCAGAGGGCTATGTCTTGCGTCGAGCCAGAGTCGGCGGGTTCGATGTGGTGCTGGTGGCGAGCGTCGGCGACCGGGGTGTGTTGTACGGCGTGTTCCACCTGCTGCGGCTGCTGCAGACCCAGCGCGACGTCAGCAGGCTGGACGTCACCGAACGACCCGCGAACCCGCTCCGGCTGGTAAACCACTGGGACAACCTCGACGGGAGCGTCGAACGTGGCTATGCGGGCACGTCCGTGTTCCACTGGCACGAGTTGCCGGAGACACCACCGCACTATGTCGACTACGCCCGCACGCTGGCCTCGATCGGCATCAACGGGGCGGTCGTCAACAACGTCAACGCCAACGCGGACTTCCTGTCCAGCGAGATGATCCAGAAGCTCGTTCCCCTCGCCGACATCCTGCGGGCCTGGGGGGTGAGGTTCCATCTCTCCGCCAACTTCGCCTGCCCCATCGAGCTCGGCGGCCTGGACACCGCCGACCCGCTCGATCCCGCGGTCCGTGCGTGGTGGCGGGACAAGGCGGCCGAGATCTATCAGCGGATCCCGGACTTCGGCGGCTTCCTCGTCAAGGCCAACTCCGAGGGCCAGCCGGGTCCACTCGACTACGGGCGCACCCATGCCGACGGCGCCAACCTGTTGGCAGAGGCGCTGGAACCCCATGGGGGGATCGTCATCTGGCGCGCTTTCGTCTGGCACGGACCCGAAACCTGGGCGGACGAGGCGTACGAGACCTTCCAGCCCCTCGACGGCGAGTTTGCCGACAACGCCCTCGTGCAGATCAAGAACGGCCCGATCGACTTCCAGGTACGCGAGCCTGCCCATCCGCTGTTCGGCGCCCTACCGCACACGAACTCGATGATGGAACTTCAGATCACCCAGGAGTACACCGGCCAGTCCACCCACCTGTGCTACGCGGTGCCGATGTGGAAGGAGGTCTACGGCTTCGACACCCACGCGGCTGGAACGGGTACGACCGTGGCCGACATTGTGGCCGGGTCGGTCTACGACTACCGCCACAGCGGCGTTGCCGGTGTCATGAACTTCGGCTCCGACGTCAACTGGACCCGCCATCACCTGGCCGCCGCCAACACCCACGGCTTCGGTCGGCTCGCTTGGAACCCACGGCTCACGTCCGCGCAGATCGCCGAAGAGTGGGTACGCATGACCTTCGGGTCGCATGCCCAGCTGGTCGAGGTTCTCACCCGGATGCTGTTGCGGTCACGGGAGATCTACGAGTCCTACAACTCGCCGTTGGGTGCGGGGTTCGTACAGGCAGGCGCCGACCACTTCGACCCGTGCGTCGAGTGCAACGAGCCATGGCACCAGTCGGACGGCGAAGGCGTCGGGTTCGACCGTACGGTCGCGACGGGCACGGGGACGACTGGCCACTATCACCCTGCGGTCTCGGCCGTCTTCGAGTCGTTGGACACCTGTCCCGACGAGCTGTTGCTGTTCTGGCACCACGTTCCGTACATCCACCGACTGCACTCCGGCAAGACGGTGATCCAGCACATCTACGACTCCCACTTCGACGGTCTCGAGGATGCGTACGGCCTGCGACAACTCTGGAAGGCCCAGCAGTCGCAGGTCGACTCGCGGCGGTACGCCGAGGTGTGGGAACGGTTCGATCGGCAGGTCGACCACGCCACGCGATGGCGCGACAACCTGGTGCCCTACTGGTTCTCGCACAGCCGCATCCTCGACGAGCAGCGCTCCTGGGTGCAGGCGCGGTTCGCACAGAGGTCGGCGGTGCTGCACGAAGGGGCCGAATACCACATGGACCTCTCCATCGGGAACGCGTCGCCCGACGACCTGGACCTCACGGTTGCTCTGGACGTTCCCGACGGATGGACGAGCGGCGCCACACCCGTCGCAGTGCCCTCGCGCGAGCTTCGCGATGTCTCGGTGGCTGTCCAGCCAGGCGGACCGCCGGGGACCACTCTGCTCGGTGCCCGCATCGATGCCGGTGGGAACGACGTGCTGGTGGACTCCGCTGAAGTCCTCACCACTCCCTCAGGGCAGCGCTGCGTGCTGGCCCTGGACGCCGGGACCGCTACCAGCCCGCGGCACGCCGGCTACCGGCCGCTCACCCCGGCCGATGCATGGGGTCCGGGTGCGGGTTACGGCTGGATCGGCGAAGCGCCCCAGTCGCGCGACCGGGCGGAATGGGACGACCCGTTGCTGCGGGACTTCGTCAACGACATCCCGGCTCGTACGCTCCGCGTCGCCGTACCGGCGGGCCGTCACGAGACCTATCTCCTGGTCGGCGACGCAACCGTCAACTCGCATCCGACGTTTGTACACGCGGGCGGCGAGCGTCTCGCCGAGAGCACGTTCCTGTGGCGTGGCCAGTTCGAGTGGCTCCACTTCACCCTGGACGGCGGGACCAGCGGACGCGAGGTCGACCTCGAGCTGTCGAGTGTGCCGGGCGAGCACTGGCACCTCGTCGCCCTCGCCGTCATGTGACCATCCGGGTAGTGCCGGGAAGGAATACCAGCCCTACTGCCCGTAGCGGTCGGCAACCAGACACTTCCTTACCGTCACCGCAGAGTGGGTGGTCACCGTCCGAAGATGGCCGCACGCAGCGGTGTACGCACACAACTGCCCGCCTTAGCCTCTTTCCGCGGGGTGAGAGGGCGGTTGCAATGAACGCAGAAGGCCGGGACGAATCCCACGCCAACAGCCAGCAGGGGAATCGGGAGCGCTTTCTCCCCCGTGACCCCTCCCGTCGACATGTGTTGCGCGCGGGTGGAATCGCCGCGGCCACCGTGTTCGCCGCGAGCTGTGACCTACTGTCCACCGATCCGCAGGGAAAACGGGATCAGGGCGACCGCGGTGCCGCCTCCCTGAAGGCAAAGGAAGCGCCCGAGCTGACCAAGCTCGTCGAGTCCGGCGAGCTTCCGGAGCTTAAAGAGCGGCTACCCGCCAGTCCGATGGTGGTCAAACCGGTCGATCGACTCGGGACGTACGGCGGGCAGTGGGATCTGTTCGGCGACAGCCCTCCGCCCGGCGGCGGCGCGGAGGTCTACTACGAGTGGTTGGTGCGGTGGAGCCCGGACTGGTCCGAGGTCCTGCCCAACCTCGCCGAGTCGTGGGAGATCGAGGACGACGGTAGGGAGTACACGTTCCACCTTCGGGAGGGCGTGAAGTGGTCGGACGGCGAACCCTTCACCACCGAGGACATCGCGTTCGCCTACAACGATGTGGTGCTCAACGAGGAGACGTTCTCGGCGCC
>JBOHED010000159.1:0-3962 GCA_050700915.1 Actinopolymorphaceae bacterium
CACCTCACCGACGTAGCCGTCCGCGATGAGGTCGCGGGCATACCTGACATGGGAGTCGCTGCGCGCCTGGAGCCCCACCATCGTGGGCAGTGACCGCTCACGTGCGGCGTCGGCCATCTCCTGGGCCTCGGTGAGACTCGCGCCAAGGGGCCATTCGCAGAAGACCGGTTTCCCCGCGCGCAGCCCGGCCATCACCAGATCACGGTGCCAGGGCACACGGACCACGACGGCAACGAGGTCGACGTCCGGGTGGGCCACCATCTCGTCGATGTCGTGGAACGCCAACTCGGCGCCGAACGCCTGCGCGGAGGCCCGCGCCGTCTCTTCGCGGGAGGTGCAGACTGCCTTGAGCTCGAACTCGGGAAGGGCCCGCAGCGCGGGCACGTGCGCATTGGCTCCCCAGCCGCTACCGCCGGTCGTGACCGTGGCACCGACGATGCCGACCCGGACTGGTGTGGTGGCCATGGCTCGTCAACCTCCTGGACCTTGGGTCCTCACATTCTCCTCAGCTGACAGGACCGCGCCGATGCCGGAGGTGCTCGACGCGGTGGTTCGGCACCAGGCAGCCAGCTGGTCGACGTCGACGTCGCGGCTCGTGTCGACCCGGCGGACAGGGCCGAGCGCCAGCGGTTCGCCGTGCTCCACCATCCGCGCCCACTCCTCGCCGCGGCTCATCAGGGCACCGTGGACCGGGTGCGAGGTCGTCGAACGCGCGACATACCGCGTCCAGGCCAACTCCGGAGAAACGTCACACCACACCTCGACGTGACCCTCCGCGCCAGCGTCGGCCAGGCCCGACTTCACCAGCGTGCGTACGTCCGATCGCCACGAGCTCTCAAGGACGGCACCAGACGTGGCGTGGGCCAGCAACGCCCACAGGGTCTCGCTCGCGGCACGCCCGAGGGCGGCGTTCCACTGTCGTTGGGTCCTGCCGTCCGGAGCGGTGGCGCCAAGGACGTCGGCATGGGTCTCTTTGATGACGTCCTTGCTGAACAGCGGGAGACCGAGCGTCCGTGCGAGCCTCGGGGCGAGGGTCGACTTGCCCGCGGCGGGTAGGCCATTGACCAGGACGACGAGCCGATTGTCTGACATGGTCGCAGACTATGCGGGACGGGTCGGCATCCTCGGTTCCGCGCACGGCCGACCGCGAGCCCGCGAAGGAGCGTGACTGGTGCGGCTTGACTCGCTCGACGAACGGATCGTCTCCCTGCTCCTCGACGACGGTCGGGCGAGCTTCGCCGACATCGGCGCCCAGGTGGGACTGTCGGCGCCGGCGGTGAAGCGTCGCGTGGACCGGCTGCGCCAGGCCGGCGCGATCACCGGCTTCACGGCGAAGGTCGAGCCCGGCGCGCTGGGCTGGACGACCGAGGCCTACGTCGAGCTCTACTGCCAGGGCAAGACCTCGCCGACGACGATCCGCGACGGGGTGGCGAGGTTCCCGGAGGTGGTCTCCGCCTGCACGCTGACCGGCGAGGCCGACGCGCTGGTCCACGTGCTCGCGGCCGACATCCGGCACTTCGAGGAGGTGCTGGAACGGATGAACGCCGAGCCCTATGTCGTACGCACGAAGAGTGCCCTCGTGCTGACCCGGCTGCTGGACCGGCCAGGTCTCACGTCGGCCGGGTGACGTGTCGCCCGGTCGGGCACAAATCGCCCGCGCGCTCCGACGCAATGATTCCTCGTCTGTGTCCGAAATGACGCAACGATCCGCCGCCTGGAAGGACGTGCAGCGCATTGGATCGCCCCTGGTCGGCGACCTACGCTCATGACGTACGTACGCACGGGGACAGGCGTACGCAGGGGAGCAAGGGGGGCACCATGACCGAACGCAGTGAGGTCATGAATAAGCAGGTCGAACGTCGTGAGGTCATGAACATGCAGGGCACGCGGATGGCGACCAGGCGGCGTTATCTCATGTGCCGGCCGAGCTATTTCATCGTGGCGTACTCCATCAATCCCTGGATGCATCCCGACGATCCAGCCGCGCGCGTGGACGGCGAGCGCACGCTGGCCCAGTGGGAGTCACTCCGGCAGACCTACGTCGACCTCGGTCACGAGGTGCACCTGATCGACCCAGTGCCCGGCCTTCCCGACATGGTCTTCGCGGCCAACGGCGCCGTGGTCGTCGACGGCCAGGCGTTCGGCTCCCGATTCCGGCACGTCCAACGGTTGCCCGAGGCGGTCCACTACCTCGGATGGTTCAAGACCCACGGCACCGCGGTGGGTGTGCACGACACCTACGTGCCCCTGTCGGTCGCCGAAGGCGAAGGTGACTTCCTCACCATGCCGGACCGGATCCTCGCCGGCACCGGGTTCCGGACCGAGCCGGGTGCACATCGCGAACTGGCCGAGTTCACCGGCCGCCCGGTGGTGTCGCTCGAACTGGTCGACCCCCGGCTGTACCACCTCGACACGGCACTGGCAGTGCTGGACGACGAGACGATCGCGTATTACCCACCGGCATTCTCGCCGGAGAGCCAGGATCGGCTGCGGGAGCTGTATCCGCACGCGATTCTGGCCGACACGGCAGACGCCATGGTCCTCGGACTGAACGCCGTGTCGGACGGGCGGCATGTCGTCCTCCCGGTCCAGGCGACTGCCCTGGCCCGGCAGGTCGCCGACCGCGGCTTCGAACCAGTCACGGTCGACGTGTCGGAGCTCCGCAAGTCCGGTGGCGGCCCGAAGTGCTGCACGCTCGAGATCCGGGCGGCACGGGAGAACGAGGGGGAGCGGCGATGATCAGCGACGTGACCTCGCGGGCGGGTCACCACATCGGCCTCGCTGAGCGGTACGCCGCGCACAACTACCACCCATTGCCCGTCGTGGTGGCAGAGGCGGAGGGCGCCTGGGTGACCGACGTCGACGGCCGCCGCTACCTCGACTGCCTCGCCGGCTACTCGGCGCTGAACTTCGGCCACCGGCACCCGCGGCTCCTCGCCGCCGCGCGGGAACAGCTGGACCGGGTGACCCTGACCAGCCGGGCGTTCCACCACGATCAGTTCGGTCCGTTCTGCTCCGAGCTTGTCGCGCTCACCGCCGCCGCGGGCCTGCCCGACGACGCGATGGTGCTCCCGATGAACACCGGAGCGGAGGCAGTCGAGACCGCCTTGAAACTCGCGCGCAAGTGGGGCTACGAGGTCAAGGGCGTACCCGACGGAATGGCGAAGGTCATCGTCGCGAGCGGCAACTTTCACGGCCGCACCATCACCATCGTGAGCTTCTCCGACGACCCGGAGGCCCACGATCACTACGGTCCTTACACACCGGGCTTCGTCACCGTGCCGTACGGCGACGCCGGCGCCATCGCCGACGCGATCGACGACACGACGGTCGCGGTTCTCCTCGAACCCATCCAGGGCGAGGCCGGAGTCATCGTCCCGCCGCCGGACTATCTCACCGAAGTACGCCGGATGTGTACGCAGCGGGGAGTGCTGCTGCTCGCCGACGAGATCCAGTCCGGCCTCGGGCGTACCGGCACGACGCTCGCCTGCGAGCTGTCCGGAGTCGTGCCTGACCTCGTGATCCTCGGGAAGGCGCTGGGTGGGGGGATCGTCCCGGTGTCCGCCGTGGTCGGCTCCGCCGACGTCGTCGGCGTCGTGCGCCCGGGTCAGCACGGCAGCACCTTCGGCGGCAACCCGCTCGCGTGCGCGGTCGGTCGCGCGGTGGTCGGCCTGTTGGCGGAGGGCACCTACCAGGCCCGCGCCCGCGACCTCGGCGCGATGATGCACGAACGCCTGCAGGGCTTGCTGGGCTCCGGCCTCCACGCCGTGCGAGGCGTCGGCCTGTGGGCAGGCCTCGACCTCGATCCCGCGCTCGGCACCGGCCGCGACATCTGCGCCGCACTCGCCGAGCGGGGTGTGCTCGCGAAGGACACGCACGGCTCCACCATCCGGCTCGCTCCGCCGCTCGTCGTCGAACCAGCAGATCTCGACTGGGCCCTGGGCCAGCTGGCCGAGGTCCTG
>JBOHED010000160.1:0-13351 GCA_050700915.1 Actinopolymorphaceae bacterium
GTTCTGGGCCAAGGTCCTCGCCTACGAGCTGCAGCCGCCGCCACCGGGCTTTGACACCTGGGAAGACTTCGCCCGAGCGAACAGCATCCCAAAGGACCGGTACGCCGCCGCGCTCATCGATCCCGATCGGCACGGCCCGCGGATCTTCTTCCCCACAGTGGCAGAGGCGAAGAAGGGGAAGAACCGGGTCCATCTCGACGTCATTGTCGGAGGTGATAGTGAATTCCCCGAAGCAAGAACGACGCCAGCGCATCGCGGACGAGGTTGCACGCCTCGTCGATCTCGGCGGTACCCGTCACACCGACGGAGGAGAGAACGGCTCCTACTGGACCGTCATGCATGACCCTGAAGGCAACGAGTTCTGCGTGCACTGATGGGAGCGGCCTCGACACTGGGCGAGACGAAGCCTACGGACGGACGCCACGTCCGGGTTGGGGGTATCGATGGGTTGCATCGAGAGCTACGCGGGCCGTCGCGCGCAAGTACGTCGCTGGGAGAGAATTGGGAGACGATCACGAGCGTCAACTCGGCGGAACGAGTGGCATCCAGCGACAACGAGGGCTGCTGACCTGCGACGACGCCAAAGTGCCCTGGTCAGCGGGAGACGGCACCAACCATGGCATTGAGGGGTCAGGGGTTCGAATCCCCTCAGCTCCACCGCAGGTCAGAGGCCGTTTCAGGCCCCTCCAGACGCCGACTGAGACGGCCGTACAGCAGAAAAGTACAGCAGTTGCGGTCTCCGATCTCATGACGTCACGTCCTCGATACCGAGGCTGTCCGCCAGCTTCTTCAACGCCGCACGCGTCACCTCGGACGGGACATGGGCGTGAGGCTTGAGCCGCCTCGCTTGGCCCGGGACCCGAAGGCCGGGGCCCACGGTGGGCGGTAACGGTCGGCCAGCAAGCTGCCCACCGCGCCGGCAAGGCTACGGGCCTCCGACCTCCCGGACCAAGGCAGGACACCGGCCAAAACCCTCGGCCCTCCGAGCTGTGATGACCTCTTCCGGAACCTCCTGCGACCTGCCACCATCGCGCCATGAGCAAGCGGCGGGGCCTGATGGGATGGCTGAGACGCGGGACGTCCGACTCCGGAGCGACGATCGCACCGTTGGTCGACTTCCGGCGACGCTCGCCGCAGCTCATAGTGGCCCGTGCTGACGAGGCTGCCCGTTGAGCGGCGACCTTGCCCTCATCGGCCGGGGCGTTGTCAGACGTCCTCTTGCCAGGTGGCCAGAGTGACAGTGGGACATGCCGTCACTGTCACATCGGTCACCCTGTCCCTCGGGTGGTTCCGATCTTGTGCCCTGCTCTCACTCCCGCGCGCGGGCGCGGGTTAGTTCCTGTCATCGGGGATCTGCTCCGGGCGTAGGACCAGCGCTCACCGCTGATCGAGCATTGCGAGCAAGCAGTCGCGGGCTGCCGCCCGCCGCGCGGCTTGCCACTCCGCGCTGGACTGCCAGTAGTAGTGGCTGTCGGTCTCCGGGGCGAGCGCGGTGATGTCGAAGGCGGTCATCGCCAGTTGGATCTGTTCCCAACTGGGCAGAGGTCCCGATCGACCATTCGCGTAGGCCATCCACGTGTACCGCCGGACATCACCGTAGGAGGCACTGTCGCCGAACAGCTCACGCACCCCCGTGAAGTCGACGAGGGGAGACAAGACCCCTCCGAATCCCCAGTCGAGAATCCCGGTCAGGGTGCTTGATTCGTCGATAAGGAGCTGTTCTTCGTGGAGGTCGCCGTGGGCAAGGACGGGCGCCATTGCCTCCGCAGCCCGGAGCGCCTCCAACAACATCGCTGGGCACCGAATCCCGATGAAGGATGCGGCCGCTTCGGCCAGGTGCTCGGCGCCGCCGAGACCGCGGAGCGGGGAGTAGCAGTCGCTGGCAGTCGGAGGAGCCGCTGGCGGTTCCTCCCAGGCGTTGGCCCATAGGCTCCGGGGAACGCGGTCCACACTCGTCTCGTGACATGCGGCAATCGCGGCACCAAGCTGGGCCGCCAGCGCCGGCACGTTCTTGGGCGGTACCTGATCGGGTGTGGAGCCGGAGAGCCGGGTCACCGCGAAGAACGGGTAGGGCGAGATTGCGCGTTCGTGCCAGCGTCCGAGCAGGTTGGGGACAACGGGGTGGTCCACGGTGTCATAGACAGAGCACTCGCGTTCAATCTGGTCGACGACGGTGTGGTTACGGGGGAAGAGGAAGGCACGGTCTCCTGCGAGCAGCACGTGCTTCGTGTATCCGTCGAACCGCGGTTGGATCGGTCCGTCTACCTCGCAGACTTGACGAAATCGCGTGAGTTGGGGCGCGACGAGGACTGCGGCCACAGCGTCTTCGTCATCCATCGTCGATCTCCGATCCTCGAGAGCATGGCCTTCCTCGTTGTCCTCGTAAAAGCGTCCCGGTCGATGCTCGCGCTCGATCGTCTCGCACCTTATACGCGGCACCCCACAAATACGCGGCGCCCCACAAGACAACAGGTCGTCCCGCGGTCACGCAGGGTTGACCCCAGCGTGACCCAACGACCAGCAACGCCGGGCGACGATGAGCACCTGGTCGACCACCTCCGGAGCGCGAACGAGCAGGTGGTGATCGAGTCGCCTGCCGCTACGGATCACAAGGTCAGAAGTACAGCTCTCCCGGAGCTTCACCCCGGCCGTCCCAATCCTCTATGGGGCGAAATCCCAACTTCCTCCAGAAGAATTCGGGACCGTGTTCGGCCGTCGACCATGTTGCGGTCAGTCGAGCATGCCCTCGCCTTCGGGCCTCCTCGATCATGCTCTGCACCGCGAACCGTCCGTACCCCTTGCGTTGGTGTTCAGCCGCGATGAGGAGCCTCCAGACGATGCAGTGGAAGAGCGGCGGATCGGTGGTTGGAGCGAACCCACCCATGAGGAAACCAACCAACTGGTCGCAGTCGTAGATCAACCGTGGCCAGGCAATGTCGCGAGCCACGTATGCCTCGGCGAGCGACTCGGCGACTGGTGCGACCATCCCGCCCTGTTCGGGCGTGATCCTCAGCGCACAAGCGTCGCGAACGTTTTGGGCCGTGACCTCTGCCAGGCGCATGGATGCCATGGCCGGCACGGTACCCCCGATACAGGTCACCACTTGTCACCTTTGCAATGCCAGCTTCGATGGTTCGGGCTGCAGCCCAGAACCTAGAAGTGACAGCGACGAGGCTAGCGAGTCCGCGGTGCGCCAGTCTTGGTAGCGCTGTCACAGCGCACCCGCTCGAATCGACGTACCGCCGTCTGCGTGGCCTTGCTGGTGAGCCTTTCGCCCGGCATGCCACCGACGGTGACCGTGCCCATCGGCCGGAAGCCTTGCCGTTCGTAATAACGGCACAGGCCGTCGTTGGTAGCCACGCAGTCCAACCGCACTGCACGCCGGCCCTCGTCGACGGCTATGTGAGTAACCCAGTCGAGCATCCAGCTGCCGAGCTGCTCGCCGTGGCTGCGTACCGCCATCCGGTGCACATACGCGGCGTCCGAGGGGAGATCGTCCCAACTGGCATCAGCGTGGTCGACCGTAACGGTGGCGACCACCTCGGTCCCGGCGCGAACCAGCCAGGTCTCACCGCGTTCGATGGCAGGGAGGAGCGGCCGTGCGGGAAACCTGGTCGGCCACTGCCTGACGCCGCGCTCATTGAGCCAGGCCGCTGCGTCCTCCAACACGGCGGAGACCTCGGTCAACTCGGCGATCGCCGCCGTCTCGATACTCCATCCGGCAGTCATCAGTCCGGTGCTCCAGTCAGGATCGGGCCCTACGAGAGAACCGGGCAGGGTTGGCGTCCGGTAAGGATCAGCTGAAGTGGAACCTCGTGACGTCGACCGGGAACCGGGTCCAGGCCAAGACACGGCGTGGCTTGACCATGAACAGCCCGTCGGCGGATTCCGGCTGATAGTCCCGATACCGGTCAAGATAACTGGACTGCACTCTTGCGAATGCCTCGTCTGTCAGGTCATTGGTCATCGAGAAGGTGCCATCGACGATCACCACGTCGCTCGCACTCTCCAGGTGCACCTGGATCCTGGGGTTGGCCAGCAGATCCCGTCCCCAACGAGTCACCCGGACACCGCCGTCGGCGCATAACATGTCGTCGACCCAGGCACCCCAGATCGGCCGGGCATGCGGTGCCCCGTCGGCGTCGGCCGTACTGAACCAGAAGTGCTTGGCCTGCTCCAGTCGTTGCCTGACCTCCGGCCAGGCAAGCAGCTCCTGTTTGTCGGTGTCCTTGTACCCGTCCGGCAGCCGGCCCGGCTCGATCCTCGGCTCGGCCGTAGTCGCGTCCTCGCCCACAGAAACCTCCTCGTCCACTGGATCGGCTCGACGATAGCGAGCAGCGCCGACATCGACGGTGTGACGAGTGGGGTAGCCCGAAGCGTGGCATTGCCGAACGGCGACTCGGCGTACCCGGTCCGCGACGAGGCGTTGATCGCCTCAGCCGAGTCCGCCGGATCCGAGACCTCCGTCGCCGGGATACTCTCCGATACGCGGGACTCGCGACTCCACCTCCTCCGGCGGGTTCTGGTGGTGGCGTACGAACGGCAAGTACCGGCGGGCTCGCGACCGGCCGACGAGGACCAGGGCGCTGCCAAGGACTGCGATCCCTAGGAGAATCCAGAGCAGCAACATGCGGGCAGAATGACAGGCACGAGTTCCTCTGTCCAGAGTTGGCCGTTCCGGCGACCAGACAGCCCTAACAGTGGAAGACGAGGCAGTACTCGTTGGTGAACCAACTCGGCTGGGCCGCCCGATCCACGACGATCTCGCGCTCGAAGTCGAGGACGTCGGAGAGCGCCCGTGCCAGGTCCCAAGCCAGTGGGGTCGTACTGCCGTCGAGTCGAACGTTGGCGACGTTGACGATCGCCGCCGCCCCGAATGCCGCCAGGTCCTTGATCTTGCTGTAGACCTTGGCCAGTTCCTCGAGGTACCGCCGGTAGTCGCCGTCGAGCGTCTGGTAGCCGGTGAGCGGATTCTCCCGATGATTGGTCCGCGTCATGAAGGGTGGCGACCTGAAGGCGAAGTCGAAGCGCGGAAGATCGAGTTCGTCGAGGTGCCGCGCGTCGGCCTCGATGATCGCCGACGGATCCGCCAACATCGCGCGGGCGTGCTCCACCCGTCGGGGCAGGATCTCCAGGCCGAGCGGGCGGCGACCCATGCGTTCGGCCGCGAGGAGAGCGGTTCCGAATCCGGCGAACGGATCGAAGACCAGGTTTCCTGGTTCGCTGAATTCCTCGAGGAGCATCGTCATGAGTGGGGAACTGTCGCCGACGGCATGGATCTCGTTCGGTGAGTCGCCCTGTCGAGCCGTCGGTGGAAGCGAAATGACGGGCCCCAGCACGGTCGCAGCCTCACCTTCTCTGTACTTCCACGCAGTGTGCCAGAACGGATCATTCCAGCGGCATTCTTTAACGGGCGGGCGGTGAAGGTCATCGGGGCCCCTTCCGCGGACCGGGGTTGACCGGGCCGGCTAACGTGCGCGATGAGGCGGACGTACTGCCAGAGAGGTCGCAGTGAACTCGTCGCAGCAGGATCCCGCACGCAGGTTCCGTGTCGTGCTCGTCATTGTTGCCGTCGCACTCTGCCTGCTGGTCATAGTCGGCGTGGCCAGGTCCATCGTCGAAGTCGCCACGACGCCGAGCGAGACCGGCCCGATCGCTGACGCCGAGCCGGGGGACTGCGTACGCACCAGAGGCGAAGACCCGGAAGTCGACGCCTGGACGGTGGACTGCGCCAAGCCTGGTGCCGTCTGGAAGGTGGCCAAGGCCGTGGATGACTCCGCCGACTGCCCGCCCGGCGACTACGACGAGATCTGGGGCGCCGATCCCAGTCCTGGCTTCAGATTGTGCCTGATGCTCAACGTGCGGGCCGGCGACTGCTTCGCCACCAGGGATGGCCCGGTCTCGTTCTCGGAGCTGTCCGGCATGAAGCGCGTCCCTTGCTCCAATGGCGCTCGGGGCCTGGAGATCGTCCGCGTGATCAGCGGAAAGGCCGAGGCATCGGACTGTCGGAAGTCCCCATCCTCGGAGCAGAGGCCGGCGTCGATCGTCTATTCCCAACCGCCAAGGACTCTGTGCGTCCACTGGTCGTGAGCCGCGTTCCATTCCCCGGGACCCCTCCCGACGCCGGCCTCCTACGATCCCGGCGTGGATCCGACACCTCCAACACCTCCGACACCGCCGACACCTCCAACACAGCCGACTCCGCCGACGCCGATACCGCCGACACCCGCGACGGCCCGGTCGTGTGACCCGGTTGCCGCCGCGTTCGGCAACGCCTCCCTGCTCGGCGTGGGATACGTCCTGCTGGGCCGCTGGGGACTTGCCGTGGGCAGTTGGCTCGTCACGTGCGCACTCGTCGGACTGCTCGTTCTCGTTTCCGAGCCGGGCTGGATGCAGGTCGCCATCCTGCTGTGGTGGGCGGTCATGACGGCTCACGGCTGGTACCTGGCGGGTGGGCGGTTCCGGCGTACGGCCCGGGAGTTTGGTGGAACGAGGCCGGACCGACCCACCCGCGTACGCACGCAGCGGCTCGTCGCCCTCGGCGTGACACTTCCCGTCGTCCTGACGGTCGGCGTGGTCCGCGTCGACGCCTGGCGGATCGAGCGGGACGCCGCCGCGGCCCACCGGGCGGACAGGTGCCAGCGGGCGTTGACGATCCTCGACGGGCTCTGGGCCGGTCATCGGGTGGCGGACGCTCCACTGGTCGCGCGTACCGACGAGAACATCAAGGCGTGCAAGCTCCTGCTCACCGCCGAACGACAGGCCGAGGACGATCGGCTGCTGGCAGCCGAGACCCTGCAGGCGTACCGCGACCATCCCGGGTCGTTGTGGCGGGGCGCGGACGATCGGCGCGCCAGGTTGTTCCTTGCGCAGGCGGCCGACGAGTACGACACCGCCCTGCGCGGCGACCTCGCCGCACTCGGGTCCGGCTTCGACCGGCTTTCGACCGTACTGAAGGAGTATCCCGACCGTACGCGCGACGTCGAGGCGGTCATGAACGGATTCCTGGACGACCTGCCGGTCGAGAACGCCTGCCACACCAAGGAAGTCACCGACTGGCTCGCCGGCCGCTCGCCCAGGGGCGGCGCACTCGGCCGTGCCGCCGAAATCGTCCCGCGGATCGCGCCCGCAGCCATCGTCGGATGCGCTGACGACCTCATGAGTGGCAACGACCCGAAACAGGCACGTGAGCGCTACCGGCAGCTGCTCGACCAGTACCCCGACCACGCACTGGCGAGCAGGGCGGAACGCGGGGTACACCAGGCGACACTTGCCATCCAACTCGCGCACGTACGCAACCTGCTCGACACCCAGGGTGCCGGGGGAACGCCCGAGTACTGCCGGAAGCCCGCACCCTATGGCGGAGCGGCCCCCTACCGACGCGGACGCGGCGGGCCTTATCCCACCCTGCTGGTGGGCAAGGACGGACACCGGGCGAAGCTTCCGTCGTCGTGGTTGGCAGACGATGCCGCCGAAGCTGTGCTGGTGGTCTGCGCCGGTGCGACGAAGTTCGGGTCGGTCGTACGGACCTGCCCGTACGAAGCAAAGATGGCGATCGGCGGGTACCAGGACGTGAAGTTCCGGAAGCGAAGGTTCCCCGTCCGCGTCTACGAACTCCGGACTGGAAGGGTCGTGGCAGACACCAGCCTGGAAGTCGACGGCGACAGCTGCCCGACCTTCCTGCGCTACACCTACTACGTCACCGACCTGGGCCCACCTTCGAACGCGTACGTCACGTCGTCCACCAGTGACGTACGCGCGGCCTACCGGTCACTGATCGATCCCTGACCGGGAGGGGTCGTTGTCCGGTGCCAGCCGGTCCAGTGCGGCCGTCACCGCGGTGGAGAAAGCCGCCGGCGTCGTACGGCCGCGACCGTGACCGGCGTCGATGACCACCAGCTCGGCTGTGGACCAGGCCTTCGACAGGTCCCACCCAGTGTCGAGCGGGCAGCTGACGTCGTGCGCGCCCTGGATGAGCACACCGGGGATGCCGTCGAGTCGGTCGGCGTCACGCAGCAGCTGCTCGTCGGCGAGGAACGCGTGATGGCGCCAGTAGTGGGTGATCAGCCTGGCAGACGCGAGCCGGACGGCAGGATCGTCGTACCTCTTGGCGGGTGGGTTTCCCATCTGGGTGTGGTCCCAGCTGATCCACTCGTGCGCCGCGCGATCGCGTACGGCTGGATCGGGGTCGAAGAGCATTTCGGCGTACGCATCCACCAGGGGGAGGTGCCGCAGCGCCGGCGGCACGGCGGCGGCGAACCGCTCCCACTCCTGCGGGTGCAGCCGACGCAGGTCGCGGGTCATCCACTCGACCTCACGTTTGGTGGTCGCCGTGACGAGTCCGAGGACCATCCCAGCAACCCGGTCGGGATGGCTCTGTGCGTACGCAAGGCCCAGGGTGGTGCCCCACGAGATCCCCAGCAGCGTCCAGGTCTCGACACCCAGGTGGTGCCGCAGCATCTCGATGTCCGCGACCAGATGGAAGGTGGTGTTGGTGCTCAGGTCTGCGTCGGGCTCGCTGGCCAGGGGTCGGCTACGTCCGCAGCCGCGTTGGTCGAACAGCACGATCTGGTACGCCTCGGGGTCGAAGAAGCGTCGGGGAGTCGAGAGGCTGCCGCCTCCGGGCCCGCCGTGCAGGTAGAGCGCGGGCCGACCGTGGGGATTTCCGCTGACCTCCCAGAACACCTGGTGACCTGCGCCCACGTCGAGCATCCCGGTGTCGTACGGCTCGATGGGTGGGTACATGCTGTCCATTGTCCGGGTGACGAACTGCGAACCGTGGTTGAGCGCGGACGGGCCGCGCCGAGTCAAACGCCGGTCTTCTCTCGTGTCCCGGGTGGCACGCCTGGCGGTCACAGGAGAATCTCCAGAGCTCTGCGGACCTGAGGCAGGCTTGACGGGGAACTCCTCGCAATTGTGAGAATCGACGAAGGGCTGCTCCCGCGTCTGCGTACCCATCGACGGGCGGCGGCGAGTGGTGCCAGCGAGGGATCGACGAGGCCGGCCTGAACATAGACCCCCGGGCGGCAGGCTCGATGGCACCGTCGTCACGGAGTCTGTAGACGCGGTCCTTCGACATCCCGGCCTCGAGCGCCTGATCCAGCCGGAAGACGGCGGGGAGCGCGCCGATGTCCATCAGAGGCCCTCCTCACTGCATACAACCCCAGCATGGCTGTAAGCAGTGAGGCGACTGGTGTTCGACCGGAATCCGCGTCTCAGGGTTGGGCTAGCCTGTGGCAAACCCTCGACCGACGAGAGAGTGCCCGGCCCTGATGGCAGATCCGTCGCCGTACACGTCGCCGCTGACCTACCCGGGCACTCCTCCGGAGGCGTCCGGCCTGGTCCTCGGTGCCGCGTATCGCGCACTCCGCTGGTCGGCGGTCGACGCCGAACTCGCTCGCCGGCGGGTCGCGGGGCTCGCCGACCGCACGCCGGTCGTGGCGATCGGCTCGAACGCCGCGCCCGCACAGCTCCGGGTCAAGCTCGCCGCGACAGAACCCGCCGCCGCCGACCCCCTGGTCGTTCCGATGGCGTACGTCGAACTCCACGGGCTCGCCGTCGGTGCGTCCGCCCACGTCAGCCGCCCCGGCTACGTTCCGGCGACGCCGGTAAGCGGCGACGGAGAGCGGTCACGGGCGTTCGTCGTGTGGCTGGACGCCCGGCAACTCGCCGTGGTGGACCGCTCCGAAGCCAGTTATGACCGGGTACGCCTGCCCAGTCGGTTCGCCGTGCGCCACGTGGCCGGGCGGGAGCCGCTCGCCGGATGCGACATCTATGTCAGCCGCCACGGACACCTGCTCGATGCGTACGGACGTCCCCGCCGTCTGGTGGCGCAGCCGGCGTTGCTGCGGTCGCTGCTCGAGGAGTCCGAGCGACTGCGCATCCTCGCCGGAGGGTGTCCCGCATCGTGGGTCATGGTGATGCGGGACCAGCGTGCGCGGGCACAGGCAGGTGAGATCTGGCGGCGTGAGAATCGCGTGCGAACGTCCGACGAATCGTTGACATCGTGACGCGGAAGCCGTACAAACGAAGCGCCCCCGGGAAACCATTCTTGACGGTACGCCCGGGGGACCAACATCTTCGGCGCTCAGCTGAGCGCCTGCCTGCTGGACCGGTTGCCCACCCGAGGTCGCAGGCTGTCGAGCACCGTTGACCTGGCGAGAGTTGTCGACGAAAGAGGAACCGGCGTGCGGATACGACCCGACGAGCTGACCACCATGACCTTCGACTGGGGCTCGATCAAGTGGTTCGTGACCCCGCACCGGATCGACGGCGCGTCCTCGAGTCTCGGCGAGGTGATCGTCAATCCGGGCCGCGGGCACGCCCGGCACAACCACCCCGACGCCGAGGAAGTCATCTACGTCATCTCCGGCGAGGCGCTGCAGATGGTCCATGACGAGGAGCCGTTCGTGATCCGGGAGGGTGACGCGGTCCACGTGCCGACCGCCGCTTTCCACTCGACGCTCAACACCGGCTGGCGGCCGCTCCGGTTGATCGTGACGTACGTACCCGGTGGCGAGGAGCAGGCGCTGACCGGCGCACCCGACTTCGGCCTCGTCGAACCGGGCGTAGCGCCACAGTGGGACCGTTCACCGAGCTGAGCCCTAGTAGTACTTTGTTAGGTGTGTCGTTGCGGGTGTTTCGGTTTCTGGTTTGACATGGTCGGTGTATGACACCGGAAGAGCTTGTGGGGTTGAGGCCGAGGCTTGCTGAGTTCGCGGCGCTGATGCTGGGGTGCTTGGCGCGTGCGGATCAGCGGGACAAGGGCGAGTGGTATCTGCGTGGGTTGTTGACCGATGGTCGGCGTAAGTCGATGCAGCCGATGGCCGAACGGCTGGGGATTGACCATCAGCGGCTGCAGCAGTTCATCTCGTCCTCGACCTGGGACTTCGCGCAGGTACGGCGGAATCTGGCTGGCTGGGCCGCGGAGGTGATCGAGCCGAGGGCTTATGTGGTCGATGATTCGGGGTTTGCTAAGGACGGCCCGGCTTCGGCGTGTGTGGCCCGGCAGTACTCCGGGACGTTGGGCAAGGTCGGCAATTGTCAGATCGGGGTGAGCGTGCACCAGGTCACCAACACCGCGTCGGTGGCGACGAACTGGCGGTTGTTCTGCCCGACCTCGTGGGACGACACCCAGGCAGCAGATCCGGATGTCGCTGCCCAGATCCGGGCCCGGCGAGCCAAGTCCGGGCTGGGGCAGGACGTGCGGCACCGACAGAAGTGGCGGCTGGCCCTGGACATGCTCGACGAGCTGATCGACCAGTGGGGACTGCCGAAACTGCCCGTGGTCGCTGACGCCGGCTACGGCGATGCCACGCCGTTTCGGCTCGGGCTGGAAGAACGCGGCCTGGACTATGTGGTCGCGGTCAAAGGTGAGACCAGTGTGCATCCAGGCGATGCCGAAACCGTCGCACCGGCCCCGACCGGGCGGCGTGGCCGCCAGGCCAAGCCAGGCTATCCGGACAAGCCGATCAGCCTGCACCAGCTGGCCATCACCGCCGGGCGTGCCGCTTTCGCCGACCTCACATGGCGGCAAGGAACCCGCACCACCAAGGACAATCCGACCGCGAACATGGCATCGAAGTTCGCCCTGTTCGTGGTCCGGCCCGCCAACCGCAACAACCCCCGCGCCGACGATGGCAGTCTGCCCGCCAAGCTGGCGCTGGTCGAATGGCCCGACGACGCCGCCGAGCCCACCGACTACTGGCTTTCGAACCTGCCGGCAGACACCCCCCTGGACCAGATCGTCGACCTGGCCAAAATCCGCTGGCGGATCGAACACGACTACCGCGAACTGAAAACCGGACTCGGCCTGGACCACTTCGAAGGACGCACCTGGACCGGCTGGAACCGCCACGTCACCCTCGTCTCCATCGCCCAAGCCTTCTGCACCATGCTCCGGCTCGACCCAAAAGCAGCTGCGCCGGCCTGAGCCTGTACGCCATAGTGCGCGAGCTTCAAATCGTGCTCGCCCTCATCGCCGGCGCCTGCCCCACCTGCCAACAACCAGTCACCATCGAACGCATACAGTCACTCGCCCCACCATGATCAACATGACAAAGTCCTACTAGTCGAGGGTGAAGTAATCGGGTCCGGCGTACCGGCCTGTCCGCAGCTTCGACCGCTGCATCAGCAGGTCGTTGAGCAGGCTGGACGCGCCGATCCGAAAGCCGTCGGCATCGAGCCAGTCCTCGCCCGCGGTCTCGTTGACCAGGACGAGGTAACGGATCGCGTCCTTGGCGCTACGGATCCCGCCCGCGGCCTTCACCCCGACGAACCGTCCGGTGGCGTCCCGGAAGTCGCGGACCGCCTCCAGCATCACCAGCGTGACCGGCAGCGTGGCGGCCGGCGACACCTTGCCGGTGCTCGTCTTGATGACATCGGCGCCGGCCAGCATGGCGAGCCAACTCGCGCGGCGTACGTTGTCGTAGGTCGCCAGCTCCCCGGTCTCGAGAATCACCTTCAGGTGCGCATCGCCGCAGGCCCGCTTGACGGCGACGATCTCGGCGTACGCATGGGAGTAGCGACCGGCGAGGAACGCACCCCGGTCGATCACCATGTCGATCTCGTCGGCGCCGGCGGCCACCGCGTCGGCTGTCTCGCGCACCTTGACGTCGAGGCTCGACCGTCCCGACGGGAACGCCGTCGCGACACTTGCCACCTTGACGTCGCTGCCCGCGAGGGCGGCCTTCACGGTGGGTACGAGGTCGGGGTAGACGCACACCGCCGCGACGGAGGGGCAGGTCGGGTCGGCCGGGTCGGGACGCCGGGCCTTGGCGCAGAGCGCGCGGACCTTGCCGGGCGTGTCCTGGCCCTCGAGCGTCGTCAGGTCGATCATCGTGACAGCGAGATCGAGGGCGTACTCCTTCGCCGACGTCTTGATCGACCGGGTGGCCAGCGTGGCCGCCCGCGCCTCAGCGCCCACCTGGTCGACACCGGGAAGACCGGCCAGGAAACTGCGCAGACTCGCATCTGATCCGGTGATCGCCGAGACCCGCTCCGGCGACAGCGCCGCGGTCATGCTCACCCGCCAGAGTCTATGGCGCGTACCGACCTCGACTCGGGTTCCGCGTCCACCGCAGTCGATCTGACCGACGCTCAACGTGTCGGGAGCCGGACTGTCCGTGAGCGCGAGACACCCTCGATCGGCCGAAAGTGGCCACTGCCGATCAAGTGTCAATTCTCTGCAACCGGGCGCCGAACAGGCGTGTATAAAGATCCGTCACGCACGTGGCGCCTGGCGCTGGCGGCTGGATGTCTCACGGGGGCTTCAGATCACTTCTGTTTCCGTGAAAGGGAACCATGAACGCCCGTTCCTTCATTCAGCGACGCCTCGGTGGCGCCGCACGCA
>JBOHED010000161.1:0-3538 GCA_050700915.1 Actinopolymorphaceae bacterium
CCCTGGTACGCCGCCCGAGGCTTCCCGACCCCGGCCAACGCTTGGCGACGATACGGGAGGATCCCGTACGCATCAACCCAGTGTGTAAATTCTCTCCTCAATGCGTTACAGGCTGTAGCCAACCGGGGTCGAAGCGGCAGAGGCTCCGGATGGTTGCCCTTCGGGCAGATCTGGCAGCTTGGCCGCACAGCTTCCATGATCATGCGCGGAAATCGGTCGTTTCCGCGCGGCAGACGCCCCGAAAGTGTTTCTTGATCATGAAACCCGCCACCTTGCACGCAAGGCCGCGCTAGGGCCGCTGAGTCAGAGGGTCTGCTGGCCGGCGTCGTAGACGAGCAGACCGTCAGCACCCACCCGCGCGACGTCCGTGGGACGGTGCGCCTCGAGCCGCCCGTCGTGGAAGAGGTGGCGCACGTGCACGTCGCGGACTAGTACCAGGTGGTCGGCGAGCAGCCGCCGGTGGCAGCGCCACCACACGCTTTCCGCGCACATCACGGTCGTACGCCGGTCCGCCGCGCCAGCCAGCAACGCATCGACCGCCGCCGCGAACTCGGCCGTCCGCATGTGCGCCGCGTATCCCGCGAACGCACGCTGCTGGAGCGCCACGTCGGGTGAGTCGGCGGGAGCCTTGCGCCAGCCACCGAGCCGGCGTTCCCACCGGTAGTCGATCCCGTGCTCGGGCAGCCACTCCTCCAGCGCCGACCGGGCGACCTGCGGGTTCCGTCGGCTGCCGGGCGCGGTACGGATGTCGACGAGGAGCCGCACGCCGGCGGTGCGCAGGAGCGCCGCCAACCCGGCGGCCGACGCGGTGCCGTGGCCGACCGTCAGGATCTCCATGCCTCCTCTTCTACCCGACGGTGTACCCGAACGCGGTCCCCTGCCGTGTCCGCCGGCCCGACGGCCGCCGCGGATTCAGCGGCGCCTGAACCGGCTCAGCAGGCCGAACGGATAGGGCACCGGACGATCGCTGACCTCCGTGAGCCGGTCCATGTGCTCCTCGGTCAGCGGGCTGCCGGTCGTGGCACGCAGGCCGTCCTCGAGCTGTTCGGGCGTACGTCCGCCGATGATCGGAGCGGTCACGGCCGGGCGCTGCATGAGCCAGCGCAGCGCCACCTGGGCCGGACTCCGGCCGGTCTTCTCACCGATCTCGACAAGCGCGTCGATCACGTCCCACGTACGCGCATTGGCATAGGTCTGCCAGGCCGCCGGCCAGCCCTCGTCGGGATTGGCATCCGCACGGCTCCCGGCAGGAGGCGCGTCCATGTCGCGCTTGTACCGGCCGGACAGCCATCCGCCCCGCAGCGGGCTCCACGGAATGATCCCGACACCCTCGTTCTGGCTGACTGGAACCAGGTCCCACTCCGCCTCACGATCCAGCAGGTTGTAGAGCGGCTGGAGGCAGCTGAACGGCTCCCACCCGTGCTGGCGGGCCAGGTCGAGGGACTTCTGCAGCTGCCAGCCGGTGTAGTTGCTGGCGCCGAGGAAGCGGACCTTGCCGCTGCGGACGAGATTGTCCAGCGTGGACAGCGTTTCCTCGACCGGCGTGGCGTCGTCGAAGACGTGGGTCTGGTAGAGGTCGATGTAGTCCGTACGCAGCCGACGCAGGCTCGCCTCCACAGCACTGAGCAGGTGCTTCCGGCCGGTTCCCTCGTCGTTGGGGCCTGGACCCATGCCGCCGTACGCCTTCGTCCCGATCACCAGGTCGTCGCGTGAACGCCGCTCCAGCCAGCGTCCGACGATCTTTTCGGAGACACCGGCGCTGTAGACGTCGGCCGTGTCGATGAACGTTCCACCCGCCTCGACGAACTGGTCCAACATGCGGTGGGCGGTCTTCTCGTCTGTCCCGCCGCCGAAGGACATGGTCCCGAGGCAGAGCTCGCTGACCTTCATGCCGGTACGGCCGAGATATCTGTACTCCATCCGCCGGACGGTATGACCTGGAGCGCGCTCCAAGTCAAGCCCAGCTACCAGGACCCGAAGGCCTCCTCGGTCGCGGCGTTGATGGTCGCGCACAACGCTTCCTCGGCCACGCCGCGTACCTCCGCCATGCACCGGACCGTGAGCGGGATGAGGTAGCTCGCGTTGGTCCGCCCCCGATACGGATGGGGCGTGAGATACGGCGCATCCGTCTCGACGAGGAGCCGCTCGGCCGGCACGACACCCAGCGCCTCCCGCAATGACGAGGCGTTGCTGAACGTCACCGTGCCGGCGAACGACAGGAAGTACCCTTTGCGTACGCACTCGCGGGCCATCGCCGCGTCACCGGAGAAACAGTGCATCACCACCCGGTCCGGCGCACCCTCCTCGGCGAGCACCCGCAGCACGTCGTCGTGGGCGTCCCGGTCGTGGATGACCAGCGCCTTGTCGTGCTCCTTCGCCAACCCGATGTGCGCGCGGAACGCGTCCTCCTGGAGCTTCCACCCCGATTCGGGCGTACGAAAGTTGTCGAGTCCGGTCTCGCCGACCGCCCGTACCCGCGCACTCGCCCCGGCCAGTCGGTCGATCTCGGTGAGCGCGGCGTCGAGTTCACCCGCCGCCGCCAGCGCCGGGACCTCGTTGGGGTGCAACGCGACACCGGCCACCAGGGCGGCGAACCGGTCCGCAGCCTCCACCGCCCACCGCGCGCCTGGCAGGTCGCAGCCGATCTGGACGATCCGCGGTACGCCGACCGCGGCCGCGCGCGCGAGGGCGGCCTCGACCCCCAGCTCGTCGATGGGCGCCTCCGGGCGACCGTCGGCCGTTCGGCGTACGACGTCGAGGTGGCAGTGCGAGTCCGTGACCGGCGACGCCAGCGGCGCCGGCAGTGGTAGCGGATCGGCCCGGGCCGCGGAGCTGCCGGCAGGGCTCACAAGGTCTCCGGTTCGGCCTCGATCCGCGGGAAGAGCGGGCGTCCCTTGATGACCTTGGATCCGGCCGGCAGGATCCCCCACCTGCCCGCGTTGGTGAGCGGCTGGACGGCGAGTTCGCCGAGTCCGGAGGACGCGCCCAGCTGTGCCCACAGCGCGGCCGCCGCCTTCGGCATCACCGGGTTGAGCAGGACAGCGATCGCACGCAGCGACTCGGCCGCGGTGTAGAGGATCGTGCCCAGCCGGGCGTGCGCTCCTGGGGAGTCATCCTTCGCGACCTTCCAGGGTTCCTGCTCGGTGACGTAGCCGTTGACCGCCGAGACGAACCCGTCGATCGCGGCGAGCGCGTCCTGGAAACGCAGGGCCGTCATCGCCTCGTCGGCGATGCGTACCGTCTCGGCGAGCTTGTCGGCGAGCACCTGCTCGGCGGGCCCGTGGTCGGAGGCGCGAGGCAGGGTGCCGCCGAAGTACTGCGCGACCATCGCCGCGACGCGGGAGGCGAGATTGCCCAGCCCGTTGGCCAGCTCCGAGGTGTAGACCGCGCGCAGATGCTCCCAGGAGAACGAACCGTCCGCGCCGAACTGGATCGCCCGCAGCAGGTAGTAGCGGAACGCGTCGGACCCGAACGTGTCGACGATCTGGCTCGGCGCGATGCCGGTCAGCTTGGTCTTGCTCATCTTCTCGCCGCCGAC
>JBOHED010000162.1:0-10636 GCA_050700915.1 Actinopolymorphaceae bacterium
CTGGTCGACGGCCCGGTGGTAGGTGAGGTCGGTGAAGTCGAACCCCTCGACCGCCTTCCACGCGGCAGGATCGAACAACGGCGACACGTTTTCCGACGCAAGCCCCATCCGGCGCGCACCCTTTCGATCCGTTCACTTTCGGCCCGATCGATCGCTTTCGGTCCGATCGATCGCTTTCGGTCCGTCCGCTTTCATCCGTTCGTTCCCACCTGCCCCCTCGCCCACCGATGGTGTCACCCGCCGGGCTCCGCGCTGGAGGTGGGCCGGCTACTCCGCGTGGTCGCGGGACGAACCGCCCGACCTGCCGTGGCTGGTCGACCTCCCGAGGAACGGCTCGCCGTAGACTGTCCGGGCCCTAGCCGTCGCAACCACCGGAGGACCGGTCGTGGTACGCACCTGCGCGCTGCGCAGCCGGATCCACGGGTCCGCGGCGGCCGCCATGGGCATCCTGCTCGGCGTACTCCTCGGCGTGGTCCTGCCGGGCGCCGTGGGCGGACCGCGGGCCAGCGCCAGGGAGCCGATCGCCGGCAGCAGCCGGGCGTCCGCACCGGCGCTGACCGAACTACGGACCCAGCTCGCGACATCGCTCACAGACGACAGTTCCCGGGACAGTCCCGGCGACCTGACCCAGAACCTGGCGAACCAGGCCTCGGCCTCCGGTCCGTACGGTTCGGGCTCACCAGGCCCGTCCACCACCGACGTCGGATCGGCGACAGCCGACCGGACGGCGGCGGGACCCGACCAGCTCAGCGGCCCGGCCAGCCGGTCCGAGGAACACCTCGTCACGTCGGCAGGTCTCCGTGGTACCCCTGCCGTGCGCGCCCCTCCGGTGTAAACGCCGACGCCTGATCCGCGCCGACGCCGACGGGGCCCTCCGGTCTCCGGCGTACCGCCCGCCCAGGCGTCTTCCGGCCCGCGACCGTTCCGATCGTTCCGATCCCTGCCCGGAGGCACCGTGTCCCGCGCACCCCTGTTCCGCGCCATCCTGACGTTCTGCATCCTCGCCGGGGCGTTGTACTTCGCGATCAGTACGCCGGCCAAGCTGGGTCTCGACCTGCGCGGAGGTACGCAGATCGTCCTGGAGACCCAGGACAGCCCGACCGCGAAGGCCGACGCCGAGTCGACGAACCGCGCGCTCGAGGTTCTGCGCCGCCGGGTCGACGCGCTGGGTGTGTCCGAGCCGACCCTCACCCAGTCCGGTGACCAGCGGATCGTCGTCGAGTTGCCCGACGTCCAGGACCCGAGGGAGGCCGAACGGGTCATCGGGCGTACCGCCCAGCTCACGTTCCACCCCGTGGTCGGTGTCGCCCAGCCCAAGGAGAAGCCCAAGAAGGGCGAGAAGATCATCGCCGACGAGGACGGGGGCCGGATCAAGATCGGCAAGACCGTCCTCACCGGTGAGGGTGTCACGGACGCTTCCGGGATGACCGACCCGCAGCAGGGGCTCGGGTGGTTCGTCCAGATCAAGTTCACCGGAGCGGGCGGCGACGCGTGGGCGAACGTGACGGGCAAGGCCGCATGTCAGCAGCCGGGTGACCCGAAGCGGCGGGTCGCCATCGTCCTGGACAACAAGGTGATCTCCTCGCCGCAGGTCGAGACGACGGTCCCCTGCAACGTCGGCATCGGCGGAGGCGAGACCGTCATCACCGGCGACTTCACGCAGGAGTCGGCGCAGGAGCTCGCGGTGCTCATCAAGGGCGGTGCGCTCCCGGTGCCGGTCGAGGTGATCGAGAAGCGCACGGTCGGGCCGACGCTGGGTGCCGAGGCGATCGACGCGAGCTGGAAGGCGGGCGCGATCGGTCTCGCCCTGACCGGACTGTTCATCATCGTCGTCTACCGGCTGATGGGTGCGCTGGCGACCATCGCGCTGGCCAGCTACGCCCTGCTGTCGTACGCCACCCTGGTCGCGCTCGGCGCCACCCTCACCCTGCCCGGCCTCGCCGGCTTCGTCCTCGCCATCGGGATGGCGATCGACGCCAACGTGCTGGTGTTCGAACGCGCAAGGGAGGAGTACGCCGCCGCGCCCAAACGCGGGATGTCGGCTGCCCTGAGTCGGGGGTTCTCCGGGGCGTGGAGCGCCATCATCGACTCCAACGTCACCACCCTGCTCGCCGCAGGGTTGCTGTTCTTCCTGGCGTCCGGACCGGTCCGTGGGTTCGGTGTCACGCTGTCGGTCGGTGTCCTCGCGTCGCTCGTCTCCGCCCTCATCATCGCCCGGGTGCTGACCGAGTGGGCGGTCAAGCGGAGCTTCGTCCGTCACCGCCCGGGCATCACCGGGCTCGCCTCCCTCGGGCGGGTACGGACGTGGCTCACCGAACGCAACCCCGACCTGATGTCGCGGAAGAACCTCTGGCTCGCCATCTCGGCCATCGTCGTCATCGTGGCGATTGCCGGCATCTTCGTCCGCGGGCTCAACTGGGGCGTGGAGTTCACCGGTGGCCGGGTGATCGAGTACTCCACGAGCAAGCCGGTCAACGTCGAAGCGGCGCGCGAGGCGGTCGCCGACGCCGGCTTCCCGCGCGCGGTCGTCCAGCGGTCCGGAGACGACAACGTGTCCGTGCGTACGGGCCAACTCTCCAACCAGCAGGCGATCGAGGTGGAGGAGGCGCTCGGCGAGGTCGGCGGCAAGGTCACCAAGGAACGCGACGAACTGATCGGACCGAGTCTCGGTTCAGAGCTGCGGATCAAGGCCCTCATCGCACTCGGGGTCGCGCTGCTCGCCCAGATGGCCTACCTCGCGATCCGGTTCCGCTGGACGTTCGGGGTGTCGGCGGTGCTCGCGATGTTCCACGACATCCTGTTCGTCACCGGCGTGTTCGCCTGGCTGGGGCGGCCGATCGACGGCGTCTACCTCGCGGCGGCGCTCACCATCATCGGTCTGTCGGTCAACGACACGGTGGTGGTCTTCGACCGGGTGCGGGAGTTGTGGGCCGGCAGTCCGCGGACGCCGTTCGCCACGACCGCCAACACGGCGGCGTTGCAGACCGTCCCGCGGACCATCAACACCGGGCTGGGAGCGATGTTCATCCTGGCCGCGTTGGCGGTGCTCGGCGGGTCGTCGCTCACGGACTTCGCCCTCGCGCTGCTGCTGGGTCTGCTGGTCGGTACGTACTCCTCGGTCTTCACGGCGACGCCGCTCGCGGTCACGCTGCAGGCGAAGAGCGCCAGCGGCCCGCCGAGGACCCGGTCGCGTGCCCCCGAGGCGGCCGCCCGGCGACGCGCGCGCCAATCCGGTTCCGGCGCGGTCGTCTGACCGTCGTACGCCGGCAGGGTCAGAGCCCAGACCCTGCCGGCGGGATCAGCGCAGGTACGTCGGCCGGATCAGGTCAGACCGCCCGAGGCGCCGATGTTCTGGCCGGTCAACCAACCGCCGTCCGGCCCCACCAGGAACGCCACCACGTCGGCGATGTCCGTCGGCTTGCCCAGCCGGCCGAGTGCCGTCATCGTCGGGATCTGCTCCAGCGCTTCGGGCGGGTTGGTGGACCGCAGCAGGTCGGTGTCGGTCGCACCGGGCGAGACGATGTTGGCGGTGATGCCGCGGGCGCCGAGTTCCTTCGCCGCCGTACGCGTCAACATCTCGACAGCGCCCTTGCTGGCCTGGTACAGCCCGTTGTTCGCAACCGGAAGCTGGGTGTTGAGGGTCGAGAGCGTGACGATGCGGCCGCCGTCCCGCATCCGCCGCGCGGCCTCCTGCAGGGCGATGAATGTCGACCTGGCATTGGCGTTCATCACCGTGTCGTAGGCGTCCTCGCTCGCTTCGGCAAGGCTCGCGAGGCGGCCCGTCGCGGCGTTGCAGACCAGGATGTCGAGGCCACCGAGCACCTGGTCAGCGACGTCGAAGAGCCGCCGGACGTCCGCGCCGACCTCGAGGTCGGCCTGCTCCGCACGGGCGACTCCTCCCGCTGCGCGCACCGTCTCGGCCACCTCGTCGGCCGCCTGCTTCTGTCGTACGAAACTGAACACCACGGCGGCACCGTCCCGCGCCAGCCGCTCGACGATCGCCCGGCCGATACCGCGCGAACCACCGGTCACGAGCGCGGTCCGCCCGTCGAGGACCCCCACCATCACGTACACCCCCCGCACGTCGTACGTCCAGTGTGAGCAAACGTAACCGCTCACCCTTCCCGAGCGCACTCCGCATCGCCCAGACCGCTTCCGCCAGCGCACTAGGCTGGCCGTGGACGCCAGGGCCGACCCGCACCGTGCCCCGGCCGCAGCGGCGGCACGGCGCCCCAGGAGCGGAGGACAGAACTCGTGCAGGCAAGCGGAGAGCAGTACTCCATGACGGCGGTCGGCTACACCGCGACCGTCACCGAGGTCGGAGCCACCCTGCGCAAGCTCGCCTACGACGGCCGGCCCCTGGTCGCCGGCTTCGCGGCCGAGGAGATCCGGCCGGCCTACCGCGGTGCCCTGCTCGCGCCCTGGCCCAACCGGGTGGCCGATGGTGCGTACGACTTCGGTGGTACGACGCACCAGCTGGCGCTCAACGAACCGGGGAGACACAACTCCCTGCACGGCCTCGTCGCGTGGGCGTCCTGGACGCTGCTCGAACGTTCCGCCGACCGCGTTGTCCTCGGCCACCGGTTGTTTCCGCAGGACGGATATCCGTTCCGGTTGGACCTCACCGTGTCGTACGTCCTGTCCGTCGACGGGCTCACGACCAGCCTCACGGCACTCAACGCGGGAGTGGACGAGGCGCCGTACGGCTGCGGTCCGCATCCCTACGTCGTCGCCGGACCGGGCCGGGTCGACGACTGGTCCCTCGAACTCCCCGCGGAGAGCTACCTCGAGGTGACGCCGGACCGGTTGCTGCCCGTGCGCGTGACGCCGGTGGAGGGGACGTCGTACGACTTCCGGCAGCGACGCGGGATCGGTACGACGTTCATCGACCACGCGTTCACGGGGCTGGGTCACGCGGACGGCGGCCAGCTGGGGGCGCGGACGCGGGCGCGGATCCTGTCCGGCGACGGGACCGGCGTCGAGCTGTCGTGGAACGCGACGACCCTCCCCTGGGTGCAGGTGCACACCGCCGACCGCCCCGAACCCGAGCTCAACCGGGCCGGCCTCGCCGTGGAGCCCATGACCTGCCCACCGGACGCGTTCAACTCGCGGACGGACCTGGTGGTGCTCGCGCCCGGCGACGCGCACGAAGCCTCCTGGACCATCACCGCCGTGTAGGTGGGTGGCGGCAGGCGGCACCCGTACTCCCCTGCGATACGGGTGCCACCCGGTCCGCTGTGGTCGCCGTGCGCTCCGTTGTCGGTGGTGCCGTTTAGCCTCGCCTTCACCTGTTCGTACGAAAGGACCCCCGATGAGGTTCACCTGCGACACCGCGCAGCTGGGCAGCTCGGCCGCCTTCGCCGCGCGGCACACCGCCGGCAACGGCGCGTCCATCCCGTCGCTCTCCGGACTGCGGATGTCGGCGCGCGAGGATGTCGTACGCCTGACCGGCTACGACTACGAGGCCAGTTCCGTCGTCAGCTTTCCCGCCGAGGTGGGCGAAGCCGGTGAGCTTCTCTTGCCGGGCCGGGTGTTCGCCGAGATCGTGCGAGCCTTGCCGGCCGGGTCTGTCCAGGTCAGCGCCGCCGGCGGCACGGTGGAGATCGCGGCCGGCACGATCGAGTTCACGCTGCCGACCCTGCCGATGGCCGACTACCCGGACCTTCCGTCACCGCCGTCGCCGACGGGAGTCGTCGACAGTGCGTCGTTCGCCAAGGTGGCCGCACAGCTGTCCCGCATCGCGCTGCGCGAGCACGTCATCCCGGTGCTGTCCGGCACGCTCCTCGAGTTCGCCGACGACTCGCTCACGATGACCGCGTCGGACCGGTTCCGGGTCGCGATCCGGGAGCTTGCCTGGAAGCCGACCGACGCCGACCTGCCCGCCCGGGCGGTCGCTCCGGCGCGGCTGCTCGCCGAGGCCGCCAAGGGCCTCGGTACCGATGACGTCCTCACCGCCGGCGTCGGCGGCACCGGCGATCCGTTGCTGAGCCTGGGCACCGACGACCGGCTCACCACGCTCCGGCTGCTCGACGACACCTATCCGGCGCTGCGGTCGAAGGTGCCGACCGAGTTCGTGGGCGCGGTCACCCTCGACGCCGAGGTGCTGCGGGCGGCACTGCGTCGGGTGTGCATCGTGGCCGATCGTTACGCCGCGGTGGAGCTGTCCGTCGCCGGCGACGAAGCCGTGGTGGGCGCGGCCGGTGACGTCGACACCCGTGGCCGCGAACGACTGCCTGCCGTGCTCGACGGGGCCGGTACGACACTGGGCTTCAACGCCAGCTACCTGCTCGACGGCCTCGACGTGCTCGACGCCCCGTACGCGCGACTCTCCTTCAACGAAGGGATCCGGCCCGCCCTGCTCACCGGACGGGACAGTCCTGAGGCGGAGGACCGGCCGGACGTTCGGTACGTCGCCATGCCACGCCGGCTCTCCTCATGACTCACAGAGCTCATCGTCCGGACATGGCAGCCTCGCGAAGCCGGGCGAACTCGGCGGCCAGACCGGCCGGGGTGTAGTGGGCGTTGAGACCGCTGGGATTCGGCAGTACCCAGACGCGGGCTGCGCCGAGCGCGGCGTCCTGCGGCCCGATCTTCGCCGTGGGGTGGCCGAAGGCGGTGCGGTACGCGGTCACCCCGACCACCGCCACCCACGCCGAGTGGAGCTGCCCGACCAGGCGTCGGAGGCGGCGGGCACCGGCGCGCAACTCGTCCGGGTCCACCTCACTCGCCTTCGCTGTCGCACGCGGGACCAGGTTGGTGATGCCGAGCCCATGGTCGAGCAGCTCTCGTTGCTCGGCCGGTCGCAACTGGCGTGGTGTCAGTCCGGCGCCGTGGAGGGCTGACCAGAACCGGTTGCCCGGATGCGCGAAGTGCCAGCCGGTCGCGCCCGAGGTCAGGCTCGGGTTGATCCCTGCGAAGAGCACCGTGAGGCCCGGTGCCACGACATCGGGAATCGTCTTACCGGCGGCGGCCAGGAGGTCAGCCCTCGACCTGGGTGTGCGTGGTCCGTCCCGCTCGGCCATTCAGCCCTTCGTTTCGATGAGCTCGTACGCGACGTCGAGAGCGGCCTGCATGCCTTCCTCCTCGGAGAGGCTGCCGTCGTCGAAGGTCGCCATCCCCATGTGCATGCCGACGATGGCGAGCAGCGCACGGATCCGCTGGTGTGGCGTACCACCCTCGTCGCAGACGAGCGAGTGCACTGCGCCCATCCGGTCTCGGAACTTCCCGCCGAGCGTGCTCTTGTGGGGTCCGGTCGGGTTCTGCTGGAAGAAGCGCATCGACGGGAAACGGCGAAGGACGATGGCGGCGTAGCGGCGGAGCACTTCGCGCTTGGTCGCGTCGCAGCGCTCCTGTTCACGGCCCCACGCCACCAGGTCGTCGATCTCGGAAAGGAAGTCCTCGACCGTCGCCGCGACGATCTCTTCCTTCGACTTGAAGTGGTAGTACAACGCGGCCTTGGTGACGCCGAGCCGATCGGCGATCTCGCGCAGCGACGTCTTCTCGTAGCCCTGCTCCACGAACAGTTCCAGCGCGACCTCCTGGATGCGCAGGCGCGTGTCGGGTCCCGCGCGGGCTCTTCCGCGGGCCTTGCCGAGTTCTGTCATGGCTGCTCTCCCGAACGCATAAGGGGAATTTACTTGACGGCCGGCTAGCGCAGTACTTACTGTACGGCAAGTCAGTCAACCTGCCGACCGGTAAGTAAGGACCCAAGGTACGCGGTGGGCCTCGAGGCTCACGCGGCCGAGGCAAGCAAGGCTCGGTTGTCCCGCAGAGGAGTTCCTCCAACGTGTCCAGTAGCCCACCTGACCGGCCCACGCCCGACTCCGGGCCATCCGGGTCGTCCGGGTCGTCCGGGCCATCCGGGGCGTCCGATCCGGCAGCGTTCGACGTCATCCCCCGGTCGCGCCGCGAGATCCTCGCCATCCTGCCCGGCCTGCTCCTCGCGCTCCTCCTCGCGATGCTCGACCAGCTGATCGTGGGGACGGCGATGCCCCGCATCGTGGGCGAGCTGGGCGGGATCGACCACCTGTCCTGGGTCGTCACCGCGTACGTCCTCACGGTCACCGTCTCGACGCCGCTCTACGGCAAGCTCGGCGACCTCTACGGCCGCAAGCGGCTCTTCCTCGCGGCGATCGTGATCTTCCTGATCGGCTCGGCCCTGTCCGGCCTGTCACAGACCATGGTTCAGCTGATCGGATTCCGCGCATTGCAGGGTCTGGGCGCCGGCGGACTGATCGTCGGCGTCATGGCGATCATCGGCGACCTCATTCCGCCCAGGGAGCGCGGGCGCTACCAGGGCTACATCGCCGCCGTGATGGCCGCCGCGACCATCGCGGGCCCGCTCCTCGGGGGATTCCTCACCGACCACCTCTCCTGGCGCTGGGTCTTCTACATCAACCTCCCACTGGGCGCCATCGCTCTCGCGCTCCTCGCGGTGACGCTGCACCTGCCGCGACGGAAGGTGAGCCACCAGATCGACTATCTGGGGGCGATCCTGCTCACTGTCGCGGCGACGAGCGCGGTCCTGGTGACGACCTGGGGCGGGACGCAGTACGCATGGGACTCGGCGACGATCATCGGCCTCGTGGTCGTCGGTGCCGTGAGCGTGGCCGGCTTCCTCCTGGTCGAACGCCGCGCTGCCGAGCCGGTCCTGCCGTTGCGCCTGTTCACCGACCGCAACTTCGCCGTTTCCACCGCGACCAGCTTCCTGGTCGGTTTCGCGATGTTCGGCGCCGTGACGTTCCTTCCGTTGTTCCAGCAGACCGTCCAGGGTGCCTCGGCCACCAACAGCGGCCTGCTCCTGTTGCCGATGATGCTGTCGTCGCTGCTGATGTCGCTCGTCGTCGGCGCGGCGATCACTCGTACCGGCCGCTACAGAGCCTTTCCGATTCTCGGCGGCGCTGGGCTGACCGTCGGCATCGCCCTGCTGGCCACTCTCACCACGGACACGACAAAGTTCACGCTGGCGATCTACATGGTCGTCCTCGGCATCGGCATGGGTCTCCTCATGCAGGTGACGATGCTGATCGCGCAGAACAGCGTCCATCCACGGGACATGGGAGTCGCGAGCAGTACGTCGACGTTCTTTCGTTCGATCGGTGGATCGTTCGGGGTGTCGCTTTTCGGTGCGATCTTCGCGAGCCGGCTGGAGAGCTCCCTGGCCGGCCTGCCCGGCGCGGCGGCCGAGCGCGTAGGGAGCGGAGCAAGCATCGACCCCGGTGCACTGACCCAGCTGCCCGCGGCCGTGCGGGAGCCGCTGCTCACCGCCATCGCCGAAGGGCTGGCGACGGTCTTCCTGTGGGCGGCGCCGTTCGCGCTCGCGGCGTTCCTGCTGGGCTGGCTGCTCAAGGCCGTCCCGCTGCGCAGTGGAGCCGACCCGAGTACGCGGCCGGCGGCCGACCTCCAGGCTCAGGAGCAGGCTGTCGACTGACGTTCGTCGCGGACGCGGAGGAGGGCGAGCGTCGCGTCGTCGTGGACCTTCCCGGAGAAGCGGCGCTCGTCGGGTGGTCGGGCGGCCTCCTCCCGCTCGGCGGCCCGCGTCCGCGCGATCCAGGCGACTGGGCCAGCGCCGTCCTCGCGCAGGGCCGCGATCCCGCTCCGCCAGTCACCCCATCCGAGGGTGTCGACGAGCCGCGTCGCTCCGTCGGTGGCCACGACCACCGTCCGTACGCCGGACAACGGGGTGTCACCGGTCAGCGCTTCGTACGCCGCCTCGGATCGTTCGGCCGCGACCCAGTAGCCGCCGGGTCGGTTCCGATTTCGTCGGAGTGCCTTGGTGAACTGTGCGCGCCGCCGCAGCTTCAGCGCCGACCCCGACGGAACCTGAGCCGCCGCGCGCTCCTTGGCAGCGAGCTGGTCGACCCGCTCATCGCTGACCACCTTGAGCCCGTCTGTAGTGTCGAGCAGCAGTACGGCGTCGGCAAGTGCGAGGTAGTCGGCTCCCTTGTCCAGGGTGCGGAGTAGCACCACGGTGGCTGATGGGGTGCCGGGATGGGTGAGATCACAGCCTGGGTGGAGGCTGGCGACCTGACGGATCGCCTCGGCCAGCGCATCGGCCAGGCTGCGGGAAGGGTCGCTCGCCAGCGCGAGCAATTGCGGGCCGAGGTGGCTGACGTACCAAGGCGTGCCGTGGCGACAGCCGGTGCCAGTACCATCCGGGGCGCTCAGCCCATCCAGCAGCACGGCCAGGCCAGGCGCGGCGACGCCGGCCCAGTCCTCGTTGGCGGTGTCCTGGCTGCCTGCCTGGGTGACGATGGCGGCGCGCATCAGGGCCTGGTGTCTGCTCGGTACAGCGGCGTGACTCGCTCGCTGCTGGTGACCTGGCGGCTGCTGGGGTCGAACCGGCAGGCGATGAGGGTGGAGAAGCGGCCGGTGCGGACCTCGCCGTACAGCTCCTCCAGGTGGCCCTCAAGGTAATGCACGACGCCACTGTTGCCGGGCGCGTGGATGCCGGCGAAGTACAGAAAGGTGCCGCGCCCGTCGATGCGGGGCAGCCGCCCGAGGTAGGCGTAGTCGGCCGGCTCACCATCGTTCATCGGCGAGCGATAGGCGGTGCCCGTCGCTTGGTCGAGGAGGTACCAGCCACGGTCGTCGTGCGTGAAGCTGAGGTTGGGGTCGGAGGCGAGCACCTGGGCGA
>JBOHED010000163.1:0-3202 GCA_050700915.1 Actinopolymorphaceae bacterium
CCCCGATAGATCCAGACGTCGAGCCGACACGACGCCAGCAGCGAGACCACCGGCGCGACCACCTCATCCGGGACGGTCCTCGCCTCGATCACCGACATGTCCGGATGGACGAAGAGACCGCCGTTGAACGCCGCGATGGGCGTCGTGAGGCGGAGCGGCTCGACGAGCATCGACATGCCACGCGGCGGGCGCCCGCTGGTGACCGCGAAGAGGATGCCGGCGTTGTGGAGCGCGCGTACGGCGTCGACTGCGCGGTCGGTGAGGATCTTGTCGTCGGTGACAAGAGTGCCGTCCACGTCGGCCAGGAACAGCCGGACCAACGGATCGCCGTTTCTCATGACCGCTCCGCTCCGGCCAGGGTCGTCGCGCCGGAGGCGGCGACAAACGTGTCGATCAACTCCAGGTAGCGATCGGCGATCGCCGTCGCGGCCTGGTCCCGGGTCACCGTTCCGGCCAGCCAGGCCCGCAACGCGTCCTCCCAGATCGTCCGGCCGACCGCGAACCCGTCGAAGCCGGGCACACCCGCCGCGGTCCGCAGCCACTCCTCCACCCGCGCCCTGTCCGCGCCGCGTCCGAGGACGACGCAGCACACCTCGTCGCGGCCGGAGGACCTCGCCTGGGCAACCACCTGGGCGCAGTCGTCGGCGGTCTCGAGTCCCTCGATCTTCCAGATGTCCGGCTCGACGCCTCCGTCCTGCAGGTCCGCGAGCGTGCGGACGACCAGCTCGGGTCGCAGCTCGCGGTCGTACCGCCCCTGCTCGCCTCCGCAGCCGGCCAGCTGCTCACCGGTCGCCGGGACGAGCAGCTCGAAGAGGAACTTGCGCTCCCGGTCGTGCAGCCAGGTGCTGAGCTGAGCGAGCCGCCGGGTCTGCCGGGCATTCAGCTCCCGGTCACCGTCCGGGTTGTAGCGGACCAGGACCTTGGCGAAGGTCGGACCGAACCGCTCGATGTGCGCCCCGAAATCCTCTCCGTAGAAGAACTCGAACTCGGCCTGCCCGGACTTCTCCACCGGCATCGCCAGGACGTATCCCGCCGCACTCGCCGTGCGGGCCACCTGCGTACCGAACTCCTCGTCGACGAGGACACCCGCCGCGTCGCGGGGCGCGCCGCGGTCGATCGCCTGGACGAAACCCTCGTAGATCAGGTCCTTGGCATCCCTGATCCCGGCGCGCACGATGTCGTTCGGATCTCCCGCAGGCTGCACGCCGAACAGGTCGTGTGCGAACGAACCACGATGGTCGAACGCCATCAGGTAGAGCGGCGCGCGGTATCCCAGAGCCATCGCGATCCCTCCTTCGCGGGTGGGTGTGCCGGCGCGCCGGGCGGGGAGACTGTTCCCACGTGAGCGCCGAGCGGAACCCTGCCGAGCCGAGCCAGGCCGGCCAGAGCCAGGCCGGGCAGAGCCAGCCCGGGCAGAGCCTCGCCGGGCACGACCGGATCGAGCAGGAGAAGCGGACCGCTGCCGAGGCCGCCGCCGAGCTCGTGCAGGACGGAATGACCGTCGGGCTCGGCACTGGTAGCACGGTGGCGTACCTGCTGCCCGCCCTCGCCCGGCGTGGGTTGTCGCTGCGCTGCGTCGCATCCTCGCCGCAGACCAGCAGGGCGGCCAAGAGGCTCGGCCTCACGGTCGAGACGTTCGACACGATCGACCACCTCGACATGACCATCGACGGCGCCGACCAGGTGACCCCCGAAGGCTGGCTGGTGAAGGGCGGTGGCGCCGCGCACACCCGGGAGAAGATCGTGGCCGCAGCGGCCGACCGGTTCATCGTCATCGTGGACTCGCGGAAGCCTGTCGCGGCCCTCCGCGCCCCGGTTCCGGTGGAGCTCCTCGAGTTCGGCCTCCCGGCGACGTTGCGTCGCCTGGGGTCTGTATCCGTGCGCGGTGTCCCGCGCAGCGCGGACGGCGGGATCATCGCCGACTATCACGGCGAGATCGGCGATCCCGCGCGCCTGGCAGCCGACCTCTCGGCGACGCCGGGCCTGGTGGAGCACGGCCTCTTCCCGCCTGCACTCGTCGCGACGATCCTGATCGGCCGCGACGACACCGTCGAACGACGGGACGTGAGATAGGAACGCGCTCATCGGCCGGCCGCCGCCCGGTCGGCGAGGATGAGCGAAGCACGCGCCTCGACCCGCCCCGCCGGGATGGACTGGTCGCCGACGAGGAGCTTCGCCAACGGCGCCCGCTTCTCCGCCCCGGTGACGAGCCAGAGCACCTGGTCCGCCCGTGCGAGCGCCGGATAGGTGAGGGTCATCCGTGGATGCCCCTGGTACGGCCGGGTGATCCCGACCAGGTGATCGGTCACCTCGAGCACCGGATCGTCGGGGACGAGGGACGCCGTGTGGCCGTCCGGACCGAGCCCGAGGTGGACCACATCGAAGCGGTCCGGCAGCAGGGCCGCATAGCCCTCCGCCGCTTCGGCGAGGCCGGCGGCGTCGGCGGGATCGGCGTCGTTCACCGGCATCGGGACGACCTCCGCGTCCGTTGCTGCCAGGCTCTCGCGCAGGTGCGTGAGGTTGCGGTCGGGGTCGCCGGCCGGCGCAATGCGTTCGTCGACCTGGAAGACCAGCACGTGCCGCCACGCCACGTCGCGCCCGCGCTCGGCGAGATCGGCGAACATCGCCCACGGCGTGTGCCCACCGCTCACGGCGAACGTGAACCGGCCGTGGTCCGCGATCGCCTCCCGACTCAGGCGTACGACATGATCCGCCGCGGCCGCCGCCACCTGCGCCGGATCGGCGAGGACCTCGAGTTGGTGGTGCAGGACGTGCGGCATGACAGCCGTCACCCCTTCTTCTCGGCGTGGCCGCCGAACTCGCTGCGCATCGCCGACATCGCCGCGTCGGCGAAGTGGCCGAGGCCCCGCGACTCGAAGCGTTCGTTCAGGGCGGCGGTGATGGCGGCGGCGGGCACGCTCTCCTCGATCGCGGCGATCACCGTCCAGCGACCTTCGCCCGAATCCGATACCCGGCCCTTGAAACCGTCGAGTTGTGGCGACCGGGCGAGGGCGTCGGCCATCAGGTCGACCAGCCACGACTCGACGACCGAGCCACGCCGCCAGACTTCGGCGACCTCGCCGACATCGATGTCGTACTGGTAGGCCTCCGCGTCGCGCAGTGGTGCGGTCTCGGCGTCGACCGGACGGTCCTTCTTGCCGATGTTGGCGTGCCGGAGAATCGACAGGCCCTCGGCGATCGA
>JBOHED010000164.1:0-4119 GCA_050700915.1 Actinopolymorphaceae bacterium
CCGGCGAGCCGGGCGGCCGCGGACCCCACGCCTCCGCCGCCGGAACACCAGGTGGCGCCATGCGACGCCGACTCGGCGCCCGGCCGGTGTCGTGGTCGGACTCGCCGGGCTCCTTCGCGCCGGGCCAGGCCTTCGCCACCCGGGCCGCCAACACGAACTCCTTGCGCAACGGATGACCCTCGAACTCGTCGGGCAACAGCAAGGGCGACAGCCCCGGGTGACCGGTGAAGTCGATGCCGAACATCTCGTGTGTCTCGCGCTCGTGCCATCCCGCTCCGGCGTACACGCCCGTGGCCGACTCCAGGGCCGGGGTGGCACGCGGGATCCGGGTACGGACCAGCATGTGCGCCACCGCCGGCTCCCCAGCCCCCGGCGGAGCCGACTTGTCAGCCGACTTGTCAGGGCCGGCACTGGCGCTCGGCCCCCGGTGAGCTCCCAGACGGGCGACGTGACAGACGATGGCGAAGCCCTGGTCGAGCTCGTCGACGGCGGACAACCAGTCGAAGAACGTGCACCCGGCCTCGTCCCGGAGAACCCTGAGGGCATCGACCCAGCGCTCAGGAGGAACGTCGAGAGTCGGCGGATCGAAGCCCTCGTCGAACCCGACCTCGACGTCGAGGGCAGTCGCCAGCAGGTCGCGCGTGTCGGCGTACCAGTCAGTGCTCATTGGTTCCCTCGCTCCGCTCGCTCACGAGCGCTCACCTGGCCGCACCGGCCGCCTGAGCAGGGACGCCACGCTCCGCCACCGCGACGGCGTCCGGCCTTCGCCCCCCACACCGCCCTCGCCGACCTCGGCCTGAGCCGCGGCCGACGCACCGCCGCCGTACCGGTCCGGAAGCGACTCCGCCGCGATCTTCTCCTGCAGCTTCACGATGCCCTGCAGCAACGCCTCGGGCCGCGGCGGGCAACCGGGCACGTACACGTCGACCGGCACGATCTGGTCGACCCCTTTGGTGACGCAGTACGAATCCCAGTACGGCCCGCCGGAGTTGGAGCAGGAACCGAAGGAGATGACGTACTTCGGTTCGGGCATCTGTTCGTACAGGCGGCGGATCGCGGGCGCCATCTTGTCCGTCACCGTGCCGGAGACGACCATCAGGTCGGCCTGCCGCGGCCCCGGCGCGAACGGGATCACCCCCAGCCGGATGAAGTCGTGCCGCGACATCGACGACGCGATGAACTCGATCGCGCAGCAGGCGAGCCCGAAGTTGAAGACCCACAGCGACCAGCGCCGGCCCCAGTTCAGGACGAACTTCAGGGGCTCGGGCGCCAGCTTCTGCAGCGGCCCGACATGCGGCATCGGCAGGTCGATCCGCTGAGGCGTCTGAGCGGCCCCGGATCCCGGGCCCTGCGGCGTACCCGTCGAGGGCGTCGACGTCACGTCCATGACAGCACTCCCTTGCGCCAGGCGTAGAGCAGGCCGACGGCGATGAAGCCGAGGAACACGAACATCTCGACGAGCGTCGTCCACCCGTACCCCGGCGCGGCGAAGATCGTGGCCCAGGGAAACAGATAGATCGCGTCGACGGCGAAGACGACGTAAAGGTAGGCGAAGACGTAGTAACGGACATGGCTCTGCGCCCAGCCCGCACCCACCGGGTCGACGCCCGACTCGTAGGTGAGGTACTTCTCCCGGGACGGGCTGGTGGGCCGGAGCAGCCGGTTGGCGGCGAGGGCGACGGCCGCGAACACCACGCCGAGTAGCAGAACGCCGAGGACGACCGTGTAGGTCGCGTAGTAACTCGCGTTCATGCCCCTCTCCTTCTCATCCGAGGGCCGAGTCTAGTGTCGGGCGGAAGGGGCCCCTCAAGCTCCGCCGCCGCGCCATTTTCGTACGGATTGACCACCTTCCTCGATGATCATGGACCCGGCGACGGCGACGGCTGGGCGTGGACGCGGCCGCGCATCGGATGCGCAAGACGGGACCTGCCGAGTGTGCGCAAGCTGTAGGTTCTGCGGCCCGCCGAAACCTACAGTTTGCGCACAGTCGGTAGGGGCGGCACGGCGACAGCGACGACAACTCGGTTGCAGCGGTACGCCGGCGGCCGACAGACTCCCGCGACGTGGCCGCTACCTACCGGCCCCCGGATGGGCGGGTCCTGCACTGGGTCGAACGCGCACTGGGCGCGAACGCCCGGATCCGTACCACCTCGCGGCTCCTCGGTGGCCTGACCGCCGACATGGACCGCCTCACCGTCGCTACGGATGGCAGCGTCTTCGATGTCGTCCTTCGCCGGTGGTCCGACCAGAAGTGGGGTCCGGGCCTGGTCGAGCGCGAGGCGGCCGGACTCGAGGTGCTCGCCCACCACGACCTGCCGATGCCACGCCTCCTCGCCGCCGACCGGTCCGGCGAGGACGCCGGCGAACCGAGCCTGCTCATGTCCGCGCTGCCCGGGGAACCTCTCCTCCAGCCGCCGGATCTGACCGACTGCGTGACTCGGATGGCCGACATGCTCGTACGCATCCACGCCGTCGTACCCACCGGGCTCGCCGCCACCGATCCGCACGGCGTGGACGAGCACACCGATCACGGCTGGATCCGCGACCCGGCACTCGCCAACGCCGCCGCCGACGCCGCTACCGAGGCTGCCGCGGTCGCCACAGCCGCGACTGCCGTGCAGCGGCCCCACGTCTTCGTTCACGGCGACTACCAGCAGTTGAACGTCCTGTGGCGGGACCAGCACCTGTCCGGCGTGGTCGACTGGACGTACGCTGGCGGTGGCCCGCGGGAGATCGACGTCGGCCACTGCCGGCTCGCGCTCGCGGTCCTCTTCACCGCCGACGCCGCCGAGACCTTTCTTCGGCGGTACGAAGCCTCGGCCGGCCTTCGGTTGGACGCCCGTGCGGACATCCGCGCACTGCTGGCGTTCGGGCCAAGCTGGCTTGAGTTCGTGCCGCGCCAGGTCGCGGGACGGGCACCGATCGACGCGCCCGGAATGACCGACCGGGTAGAAACGGTCCTGCGCGCCGCCCTTGCGCGGATTTGACGGGTCGTGCCCATTTCACGGGAGGCCGAGTCCGGCTCGAATCCGTACGTCAGTCCGGCCGAGGTCGGCCGCTATTGTCCGCCTGAGCCGGTGGCCATATCCGGCATGAGGATCGGGTTGCCGTCCGCGCCCGCCGTCTGGGTGAGGGCCCACGATGACCGGCTATCGCCATGGGCGTTCGGCGCGCTGGACCAGGTCCCCGTCGATGGTGGTGACGTCGGTGAACGCTTCGGCCCGAGACCCATCGTCCACTTCCCTGACCAGGAAGCGGAAGCGCCGTGTGTCGGATGTCGCATGGCGGGGTGCTTCCTCCGGCGAGGCCGGAACGTACCCTGGATGATCGGGCTCGTCGGGTACGCCTGCCGGTGCAGAGCACCGAGGGTTACAGTCGATGAGCGTATTGCGATGGCGTTCCAAAGTGCGGTGGCCTGCCCAACACCGAACAACCCGGACGTAGCATAGAAGTACGACAGGAGTGCGCGCCGCCGCCACAGGCGGACCCCGACAGCAACACGATGTGGGGACTAAGCCCTGGCACGGCGCCCGAGGAGGTCGTTCGCCCGGTGACCAAACAGGTCCAGCAGGTCTCTCGTGTCATCATCCGATTTGCCGGCGATTCCGGTGACGGCATGCAACTGACCGGTGACCGATTTACTCAGGAAACCGCATCTTTCGGAAATGACCTGTCGACACTGCCCAACTTCCCGGCGGAGATTCGGGCGCCAGCCGGGACGTTGCCGGGCGTTTCGTCATTCCAGATCCATTTCGCCGATCACGACATCCTGACCCCTGGTGATGCACCCGATGTCCTGGTCGCGATGAATCCCGCGGCGTTGAAGGCCAACCTGCCGGAGCTCCCCCGAGGCGCCACCCTGATCGTCGACGCGGACGAGTTCACCTCCCGCAACCTCAAACGGGTCGGTTACGCGGAGAACCCGCTCGACGACGGCTCGCTCGACGCCTACCAGACCCACGGGTTCAAGCTCACGAGCATGACGACCGAGGCGATCAAGGCCGCGCTCGGACCCGACCAGGGCGGACTGTCGCGCAAGGATGCCAGCCGGGCCAAGAACATGTACGCCCTCGGCCTGGTCTCGTGGCTCTACAACCGCCCGACGGATTCGACCCTGTC
>JBOHED010000165.1:0-1616 GCA_050700915.1 Actinopolymorphaceae bacterium
CGATCAAGGCCGCGCTCGGACCCGACCAGGGCGGACTGTCGCGCAAGGATGCCAGCCGGGCCAAGAACATGTACGCCCTCGGCCTGGTCTCGTGGCTCTACAACCGCCCGACGGATTCGACCCTGTCGTTCCTCAACGCGAAGTTCGCCCGGGTTCCGGCCATCCGCGACGCCAACATCGCGGCGTTCAAAGCGGGGTGGAACTTCGGCGAGACGGCCGAGGCGTTCGCGATCTCCTACCAGGTCCGGCCGGCGGAGATGAAGGCCGGGCTCTACCGCAACATCTCCGGCAACCTCGCTCTTGCGTACGGCCTCATCACGGGAGCCCAGCGAGCGGGCCTTGCGATGTTCCTCGGTTCGTACCCCATCACTCCGGCGAGCGACGTCCTGCACGAGCTGAGCAAGCACAAACGCTTCGACGTGACGACGTTCCAGGCCGAGGACGAGATCGCCGGTGTCGGCGCCGCCCTCGGTGCCGCGTTCGGGGGTGCCCTCGGTGTCACCACGACCTCCGGGCCGGGTGTCTCGCTGAAGTCGGAGACGATCGGCCTGGGTGTCACCCTCGAGCTGCCGCTGGTGATCTGCGACATCCAGCGGGCCGGCCCTTCGACGGGGATGCCGACCAAGACCGAACAGGCCGACCTGCTACAGGCGATGTACGGACGCAACGGAGAGGCGCCGGTCCCGATCATCGCGCCCCGCTCCCCCTCGGACTGCTTCGACGCCGCGATCGAGGCCGTACGCATCGCCGTGACCTATCGCACGCCGGTATTCGTACTCTCCGACGGCTATCTCGCCAACGGCTCCGAGCCGTGGCGGATCCCCGACGTCGCCGACCTGCCCGAGATCAAGGTCGAGTTCGCCACCGAGCCCAATCACGAAACCGAGAACGGCAGCTCCGTCTTCTGGCCGTACAAGCGCGACCCCGAGACTCTCGCCCGCCCGTGGGCGGTGCCGGGCACCCCCGGCCTCGAGCACCGGATCGGCGGACTGGAGAAGGCCGACGGGCACGGCAACATCTCCTACGACGCCGCCAACCACGACCTCATGGTCCGCACCCGGCAGGCCAAGATCGACGGGATCGCGCGGACCGTCCCGCCGCTGGAGGTCGAGGACCCGGGCAAGGACGCGAAGGTCCTGGTCCTCGGCTGGGGTTCGACGTACGGCCCGATCGGTGCCGCCTGCCGCGCGCTGCGCGAACACGGCACTCCGGTCGCGCAGGCACACCTGCGGCACCTCAACCCACTGCCTCCCGACCTGGGCGAGGTGCTCGAGAGCTACGAGCGCGTGCTGGTCCCGGAGATGAATCTCGGCCAGCTGGCGATGCTGCTGCGGGCCCGCTACCTCGTCGACGTGGTGAGCTACAACCGCGTCCGCGGGCTTCCGTTCAGCGCCGCCGAACTCGTCGAGGCGATCGGCGAGCTCGTCGGCTCCCTCGAGGACGGCGACGACACCCTGTCCGACCCGTCGCCCAACGGCCACGTCCGACGCGGCGTCGACGTGGAGGAGGACTGCACCCGATGACGACGACAGACCTACCGCTGCCCGGGCTGCGAGGCGTCCCCACCGCCGACGCTCCGCAGAACCGCAAGGAGTTCACCTCCGACCAGGAGGTGC